>NZ_JAAAJC010000004.1 GCF_009900715.1 Halococcus salsus | reverse complement strand
CTCGCGCCTTCGGCGCTCGCCGAGACGAACCCACACCGCTATGACTGCCGGAACCGCCGTACGCTGTCACCGTTCCGAGACACAGGCTCAAGTACCCGGAGAGCGTAGTTTCGGTATGGACGATACCGACGTCACCGCCGAGCTGCCGGAGAGCACCCTCCGCACCACGGGCACCGACCACGTCACCCTCATCGGGAGCAACGAGGAGGATACGGTGGAATTCTACCGCGACGTCCTCGGGATGCCGCTGGTGCTCCGCCAGCCCAACCTCGACGCCCCCGAGATGACCCACCTGTTCTTCGATACGGGCGACGGTCGGATGCTGACCTTCTTCGTCTCCGACGAGTACGACTCCCACCAGGGCCCCCAGCGACCCGGCATCGGCGCGGTCCACCACCTTGCTTTTTCCATCGCGCCCGACCGCTTCGTCGAGACCAAGGAAGCCCTCGACGGGATCGGCCACCGCTACAACGAGTTCGACCGTGGGGTGTTCCACTCGCTCTACACCCACGACCACAACGGCCTCACGATCGAACTCGCGACGGACAAGTACGACATCCCCGACGACCGCCGTGGCGAGGTGCTCGCGGCGGCCCAGCGCGCCCGGGTCGAGGCCGGTGCGGAGTACGCGAAGGACGAACACGTCGAGACCGCCCTCGACGAACTCGGCCTCCCGATCGAACGCCACGAACTCCCCGAGGCGGTCGCGGGCACCGGCGGAGAGTAGAAAGGGGAATCCACTTATCGACACCCCCCGAGAGACGGCCATGAGCGAGGGCTGCGGTAGATGCGGGTGATAATCGTCGGGGCCGGCCAGGTCGGCTCGACGATCGCGGCGAACCTCGATGCCAACCACGAGGTCGTCGTGGTCGACATCGACGACGACCGCGTCGAGAACCTGATGTACTCCTACGACGTGCTCGCGATCGAGGGCAACGGGGCCGCGCTCCCGACCCTCCGCGAGGCCGACATCGAGCGAGCGGACATGGTGATCGCGAGCACCGACGACGACGAGACCAACATCGTCACCTGCGCAGCCGCGAAGACCGTGAGCGATGCGTTCACCGTCGCACGGGTGCGCGGCACCACCCACCTCGACACCTGGCAGGAGGCCGGCGGCGCGTTCGGCGTCGACTTCATGGTCTCGACCGACCTGCTGGCCGCCGAGACCGTCGCCCGCGTCATCGGCCTCCCGGCGGCGCGCGACGTCGACACCTTCGCCGACGGGAGCGTGCTGATGGCGGAGTTCTCGCTCCCCCCGGAGAGCCCGCTCGTGGACCGAACCGTGGCGGAGGTCGACCGGTTCGACGAGGTCACGCTCGCGGCGGTGCTCCGGGAACACGAGGTCATCATCCCGAAGGGCGCGACGACGCTCGCCGCCGGCGATGACCTGGTGGCGATCGGCAGCCCCGAAGGCATCCGGGCGTTCGCGGGCGAACTCACGCCGGACCAGCAGGGAGAGGGCAAGGACGTCGTGGTGGTCGGCGGCAGCGAGGTCGCCCTCCAGACCGCCGTGATCCTCGAGGACCGCGGTCTCCACCCGCGGCTCATCGAGCGTGACCCCGAACGCGCCCGCGAACTCGCCGAACGCCTGCCCCACACCACCGTGCTGTCGAGCGACGCGACCGACCGCGAGTTCCTCGCGCGCGAACACATCGACGAGGCCGACGTGGTGGTCGCGGCGCTCGACTCCGACGAGAAGACCCTACTCGCCTCGCTGCTCGCCGACCGGATCGGCGTCGACAGAACCATCGCGCTCGTCGAGACCGCCCAGTACGCCAGCCTCTTCGAGGCGGTCGGCGTCGACGCGGCGATCAACCCGCGCGACGCGACGGCCGAGGAGATCATCCGGTTCAGTCGCGAGGGGCAGACCGAGAACGTCGCCATCATCGACGACGACCGGGCGGAGGTGCTCGAGATCGAGGTCGACGCCGAGAGCGTCCTCGCGGACCGGCCGATCCGTGACTCCGCCGCCGACCTCCCGGAGAGCGTGACGATCGGGGCGATCACGCGCGACGGTCGCTACGTCATCCCACGGGGCGACACCGTGATCGAGGTCGGCGACCACGTCGTGTTGTTCGTCGAAACTCGCTCGATCGACACGGTCGCGGCGCGGGTATAGATGCCGGTCCGGGTCGACCTCCGAACCAGTGCGAACCTGCTCGGCCGCGTCCTGACGGCGCTCGCCGGCCCGCTCGCCGCCCTCGCCGTCGTCGCCCTCCTCTACCGCGAGCCCATCGCGCCGTTCGTGGTCCCGGCCACCGGCTCGCTCGTCGTCGGGCTCGGGCTCTCACGTCTCGAACGCGGCGATCCGGGTCCCCGCGAGGCGTTCTTGCTGGTGGCGTTGGCGTGGCTCTCGATCGCGCTCGTCGGCGCGGTGCCGTTCCTGATCGCGGGCGTCGGAACGCTCGCCGACCCGACGAACGCGCTGTTCGAGTCGATGAGCGGGATCACGACCACCGGCGCGACCGTGGTGGGGTCGTTCGAGATCCACGCCCGGTCGATACTGCTCTGGCGGAGCGTGCTCCAGTGGCTCGGCGGTCTCGGGATCCTGGTGCTCGCGGTCGGCGTGCTCTCGGGCCTCTCGGTCAGCGGCGCGCAGCTGATGGAGACCGAAACCCAGAACCAGAACGTCACGAAGCTCACCCCCCGGATCGCCCGCACCGCCCGGCTGCTCGGCGGCATCTACGCCGGGCTGACCGGCCTGTTGGTGCTCGTCCTACTCGGGCTCCGACTCGTCGGGGCCCACGCCCTCACCACGGTCTCGACCGCGGGGTTCTCGCCCGAGGCCGCGAGCATCGGCGCGTTCTCGCCCGCGGTCCAGTGGGTCGTCATCGTCTTCATGATCGTCGGTGCGACCAACTTCGTGCTGATCTACTTCCTCCTCCAGGGCGATTCGAGCCGGCTCCGTGGGAGCGAGGAGTTCAAGTTCTACATCGGTGTCGTGGCGTTCGCGGCGGTCATCGTCGCGGGCGTGCTCGCGCTGGACGGCCAGTTCGCCACCACCGAGGAGACGGTGCGCCACGCCCTCTTCAACGTGGTCTCGATAATCACCACGACGGGCTACGCCACGGTGGATTTCGACACGTGGTCGACCGGCGCACGTCACGTCCTCTTCCTCGGGATGTTCATGGGTGGGATGGCGGGCTCGACCACCTGTTCGATCAAGACGGTGCGGTGGCTGGTCGTGGCCAAGACGTTCCGGCGCGACCTCTTCACCGCGATCCACCCGAGCGCGGTCGTTCCGGTTCGCATCTCGGGCGGGGCGGTCGACGAGGGAACGATCCGCGACAGCTACGTCTTCATCCTCGCGAGCATCGTCCTCTTCGCGGCGCTCACGGTGTTCGTGGTCGCCGATGCCGCACGCGCGGGCGTCGAGATCGGCGAGTTCGCGGCGATGGGCGCGGCCGCCTCGACCTTCCTGAACATCGGGCCGGCGTTCGGCTTCGCGGGCCCCTACGGGAGCTACGAGGGCTTTCCGGTCACCACCAAGCTCGTGATGACGGTCATGATGTGGATCGGCCGGATCGAGATCGTACCCGTGCTCGTGCTGTTCACGCCGTCGTTCTGGCGGTCGTAGCCGAAGCGGTGGATTAATCGTTCGACGCGATAGCGATCGGGCGTGAGACGGACGTGACCCGGACGAGCCGCTTACGGGTCGACTGGCGTGCGAGCGTGGGCCTCGTCGGCACCGTCGTGAAGTACCTCTCCGTGACGCTCGCGATCCCGCTGGTCGTCGCGCTCTCCTACGGCCGGGACATCGTCACCTTCGCCGTCGCCATCGTCCTCGTCGCCGGGATCGGGTTCGCGCTCGAACGCGTCGACCCCGACCCCGACCTCTCGGCCCGCGAGGGCTTCCTGATGGTGGCACTGACGTGGCTCGCGGTCGGGGTCGTGGGCGCGATACCCTACCTCATCGCGGGCGTCGGCGGGACGGAGTCGACCCTCGCCGACCCGACGAACGCGCTGTTCGAGTCGATGAGCGGGTTTACGACGACTGGCGCGACCGTCGTCGGCGAAATATCCTTCGAGCGCCACTCCCACGCCATCCTGCTCTGGCGACAGCTCACCCAGTGGCTCGGTGGGATGGGGATCGTCGTGCTCGCGGTCGCGATCCTCCCCGAACTCTCCGTCGGCGGCGCACAGCTGATGGACGCCGAAGCCCCGGGGCCCGGGATCCAGAAGCTCACCCCGCGGATCGCCGAGACCGCGCGGGTGCTCTGGCTGGCCTACCTCGGGTTGACGGTGCTCGAAATGGCCCTCCTCTACGGGCTCCACCTCGCCGGCCTCGCGCCGAACATGGACCTCTACAACGCGGTCGCCCACGGTCTCACCACGATGCCGACTGGTGGGTTCTCGCCCGAGGCCCGCTCGATCGAGGCGTTTTCGAGCGCCGTCCAGTGGGTGATCATCCCGTTCATGGTCGCGGCGGGGACGAACTTCGCGCTGGTCTGGCGCGTCCTCGACGGCGAACCCCATCGACTGACGCGTGACGCCGAGTTCCGCTCCTATTTGGGTGTCATCGGCGTGCTGACCGCCGTCGTTGCGGGACTCCTGTTCGCCGGGACCGGTATCGAGACCGTCCAGCAGGGCATTCCACCGATCGCGGGCGAGCTCGAGGACTCGGTTCGCCACGCCCTCTTCAACGTGGTCTCGATCGTGACCACGACGGGCTACGCCAACATGGACTTCAACACCTGGAGCGACCCCGCCCAGTACCTCCTGCTCTTCGCGATGTTCATCGGCGGCTCGGCGGGCTCGACCGGTGGCTCGGTCAAGATCATCCGATGGTTGGTGATCCTCAGGTCCCTCCGCAGCGAACTCTTCTCCACCGTCCACCCCGAGGCCGTCTCGCCCGTTCGCCTCGGGGGTCGGGTGATCGACGACCGCGCCATCCGAGGGATCTACGCCTTCACGCTGCTCTATCTCGTCTTCTTCGTCGTCGCCACGCTCGTCGTCGCCACCGACGCCTGGCGGGTGGGCTACGAGGTCACGGCCTTCGAGGCGATGAGCGCCGTCGCCTCCACGCTCGGCAACGTCGGCCCGGGCTTCGGGAGCGTCGGCCCGATGAACAGCTACCTCGACTTCCCGGCCACCTCGAAGCTGTTCATGACCTTCCTGATGTGGATCGGCCGGCTCGAGATCCTGCCCGTGCTCGTGCTCCTCACGCCGGCGTACTGGAAATCCTAGACCCCCACCGTCCCCACCTTTCGCGTCCCCACCTTTTGCTGCGCTCGTTCGCTTCGCTCACTCACTGGCAAAATGTGGATCAAAAGCCAGCGTCACCCCTTCACTCCGTTCAGGGGTTCCTTGGCCCGCTCACTCGCTCCGCTCGTTCGCGGTACGATCACCACCCTCTCCGCAACCGCACAGCACCGCCGAAGCCCTCGGACGCGAAGCGTCCTCGCCCTTCATCCACCAGGAGAGCACCGCTCTCCTGAGCCTCGGCTCGCTCCCGCTCGCCGAGACACCAGGAACCGCTACCGCAGCCGCACCGCGACCGCCCGGCAGCCGCACCGCAACCCCCGCAACGACCGCACCCCATCGCACCGCGACCGCCGGATCGCATTTGTGTTCGCCGACCCTTCTCGAACCATGCACTGGAAGCTCTTCGCCACCCTCGCCGAGACCGCTGGCGAACGCGAAGTCCCTATCTCCGTGGAACCGAACGCCACGCTCGCCGACGCGCTCGCCGCGCTGTTCGAGCGCCACCCCGCGCTCGAAGCCGAGATCGTCGAGGACGGCACGGTCCGGGACCACATCAACCTCCTCAGAAACGGTGAGGACCCGTTCACCGACGGCGACGGGCTCGACACCCGACTCGACGAGGACGACGAACTCGCCGCGTTCCCGCCGGTGACCGGTGGCTGAGGCTCTCTCGCTCCTTCAGAGCGAGACGGCACCGTCGAGCGCGATGTCGATGGCGCGCGCGACGTTGTTCTTCGCCTTCTCCGGCAGCTCCTCGTCGTCCTCGGTCTCGCCCTTCTGCGCGCCCGCGACGAGGTTCCCATCCACCGTGCAGATCGCCCCCGCCCGGAGCCCCTTCCGGCGCGCGAGCGAGAACACCGCCGCGGCCTCCATCTCGACGCCCAGCAGGCCCGCTTCCTCCCAGTTCTGGACGTACTCGTCGGTCTCGGCGTAGAAGGCGTCGTCCGAGGCGATCGGCCCGACGTGGACCGGCTCCTCGCGGCTCTCGGCCGCATCCACGAGGCTCGACAGCACGTCGAAATCCGGGACGGCCGGGACCGTATCCGCCTCGTAGCGCCGGGTCGTGCCCTCGTCCTTCGCCGCGCCGGTCGCCACGATGACGTCGCCGACCTCGATGTCGGCCTGGAGCCCCCCGATGGTGCCTACCCGGATGAACGTCTCCACGCCGACGTTCGCGAGCTCCTCGATCGCCACCGCCGCCGACGGACAACCGACGCCGGTCGAGCAGATCGTCACATCAGTACCCTCGTAGGTCGCGTTGATGATCTTGTACTCGCGATTGTGGGTGATGAGTTCGCCGTCCTCGCAGTGACCCGCGATCCGGTCAACGCGGTCGGGGTCGCCGGGGAGGAGCACGACGTCGTGGAGGTCGCCCGGTTCGACGAGCAGGTGTGGCTGTTTGGCCATGCGAAGCGCTCGATGGCCGGGGGCAAAAAACGGTCTATCCGCTTTGGACACGGGGCTGTCGGGGTGCTTTTATCGCCGCTCGCGGTGTGTTCGGTATGCAGATCGAACCGTTCGCGCTCGAACGCTGGTTCGACGCGTACGAACACGATGCCGACGTCATGCTGGCCGAGAGCGGCATCCGGAGCCTCGACGCCTCGCGTTTCGACACCGACCCCGGCGAACTCGGCTACGTCATCCCGACCGACGGCGACCCTGCGTTCCGAGAACGGGTCGCCGGACGGTACGGCCGGGCGGCCGACGAGGTGGTCTTCACCTGCGGGACCCAAGAAGCGAACTTCCTGGCGATGCGCACCGTGCTCGACCCTGACGACCACGCGGTGGTCGTCACCCCGACCTACCAGTCGCTGCGGACCCTGCCCGAGACGTTCGCCGAGGTGACGACGGTGGAGCTCACGCCACCCGACTGGCGGCTCGATCCGGACGCGGTCGCCGACGCGATCCGCCCCGAAACCGAACTCGTCGTGCTCAACAACCCCAACAATCCCACTGGCCGGTACCACTCACAGGAGCGCGTCGAGTCGGTCTACGACCTCGCGGCCGACAACGACGCCTACCTGCTCTGTGACGAGGTCTACCGTCTGCTCGACGACGAACCGCAGGCTCCCGTCGCGAGCCTCGGTCCCCACGGGATCAGTACCACGAGCCTCACGAAGGCCTACGGACTCGCCGGCCTGCGGTTCGGCTGGGTCTGTGGACCGTCCGAGGTGATGGACGGCGTCAGGAACTGGAAGGATTACACGACTATCTCGCCCTCGATCTTCGGCCAGCACGTCGCCCGCCAGGCCCTCGCCGACGAGACGGCGATCCTCGACGAGAACCGGGCGCTCGCGCGGAAGCACCGGGAGATGGTGGCCGAGTTCGTCGAGAAGCACGACCTCGACTGGCTCAAACCGGTCGGGGTGAACGGCTTCCCGACGATCCCCGACGGGTTCGCGGACTCGGAGGCGTTCTGTCGTACCGTCGTCGAGGAAGAATCGGTCGTGCTCGCCCCCGGGAGCGTCTTCGGCCACGACGACCGCTTCCGGATCGGGTTCGGGCTCCCGACCCCGGCGCTCACCGACGGACTGGAACGCGTCGAACGGGTCATCGAGACCCACGGCGGGGCGTAGACGAGCGGTTCCAAACCGTTTATACCCCCGGATTAACAACCACGGACATGGCCAGACAGCAGACGCAAGTTCGCGAACTCGACGAGGGAAGCTACGTCATGATCGACGATACGCCGTGTCAAATCACCGCCTACAGCACCGCCAAACCCGGCAAGCACGGCAGCGCGAAGGCCCGTGTCGAGGGCAAGGGCGTCTTCGACGAGAACAAGCGCAACTTCACCCAACCTGTGGACGCGAAGGTCTGGGTCCCGATCATCAACCGAAAACAGGGCCAGGTCGTCAGCATGGAGTCCGACAGCGTCGCCCAGGTGATGGACCTCGAGACCTACCAGACCTTCACCATCAAGACCCCCGACGGCACCAGCCTCTCGCCCGACGACGAGATCGAGTACCTCGAGATGGACGAACAGCGCAAGGTCGTCTGATGGGCTTTCCGGGGGCGCGAGCCGACGAGGAGGGCGCGAACTACGTCCTCCGTGGTGCCCCCCTCGACGTCTCGACCTCCTTCCGACCCGGTGCGCGTTTCGGGCCCCGTGAACTCCGTCACGCCGCCGAACCGTTCGAGGACTACGACCACCGCACGGATCGAACCTTCTCCGCCCTCGGCGTCCACGACGCCGGGGACATCGCTCCCTGGAACGACGTCGGTGAGTATCTCGACTTCCTCGCGGGTGACCTCTCGGATACGGCGGACGACGGACGGCTGCCGCTGCTCGTCGGCGGTGAACACACCGTAAGCGTCGCCGGGGTTCGCGCGACCCAACCCGACGTCTACGTCTGCCTCGACGCCCACCTCGATCTTCGAGAAGAATACATGGGGAATCCACTGAGCCACGCCACAGCGACGCGTCGCGTTCTCGACCACGCCGACCGAGCGGTGATTCTCGGGGCACGGGCCGGGAGCGAGGCCGAGTGGGACCGCGCCGAAGCGGACGACGTGACCGTCGTCCCGCCGGCGTCGGTGCCGGACTGGAGTCCGGATCTCGATGGATCGGTCTACCTCAGCGTCGACATCGACGCCGCCGACCCCGGCTTCGCGCCCGGCACGGGCACCCCGGAACCGTTCGGCCTCGTGCCGCGCGACCTCCGGGACGTGGTCCGCGCGGTCGCGCCGCAGTGCGTGGGGTTCGATGTCGTCGAGATAAACGACCGCGACGACGGCCAGGCCGCCGCGCTCGGCGCGAAACTCCTCCGGGAGTTCGTCTTCACGCACGCGTCCCGAACCGCCGATTGAGGGGAGTTATTTCTTCGAGTCCTTGCCGCGGCGGAGGAGTCGTTTGGCCTTCCGCTTGATCCGTCCCTGTGTCTTGTTCGGGAGTCGTCGCCACGCTTTCGTGATCTTCGAGAGCTTGCTCATAGAATCGACCTCCGGGGGAAGGAGGTCACACACGTTCTTAACCGTGGCGGCGGAACCGCCGGTATGCACCTCGACGAGTTCGCGGCCCGGCTCGACGACCGCCTCCGTACCGACGCGTTCGCGGACCTCGACGCGAGCGCCAACG
The DNA here is from genome assembly GCF_009900715.1 of Halococcus salsus. Classification (NCBI taxonomy): domain Archaea; kingdom Methanobacteriati; phylum Methanobacteriota; class Halobacteria; order Halobacteriales; family Halococcaceae; genus Halococcus; species Halococcus salsus. The sequence goes on along the minus strand of NZ_JAAAJC010000004.1, from coordinate 214,656 downwards.
GCCGCCAAGTGGATTCACCGGTCGAGGTCGACCACGCCGCGTTCGCGGTCGACGCCGCCGTCGAGACCGCCGAGCGGGCGGTCGAGGTGGGAGCCGACGTCCTCGTCGTTCACCACGGCCTGTTCTGGGGCGATCTCGAGCGGGTGACCGGCGCGCGCTACGACCGGCTCGCACCCTTCTTCGAGCACGACCTGGCGCTCTACGCCGCTCACCTCCCGCTCGATAGCCACCCCGACCTCGGCAACGCCGCGGGGGTAGCGGACGCGCTCGAACTCGAAGCCCAGGAGCCGTTCGCCGCGCTCGGGGCCGAACACATCGGGATCGCGGGGATCGCCCCGGAGGGGTTCACGCCGGACGGACTCCGAACGGCGCTCGCCGAGGCGTGTGGCCCGGAAAACGGTGTCCAGCACCTCGACTTCGGTCCCGAGACGGTCGAGGAGGTCGCGGTCGCCACCGGGAGCGCCGCCGACTGGTTCGACGAGGCCGCAGAGTGGGGCGCGGACGCGTTCGTCACCGGGGAAGGCAAACAGCAGGTCTACCACGAGGCGAAGGAGGCGGGGATCCACGTCTATCTCGCGGGGCACTACGCCACCGAGACCTTCGGCGTGCGCTCGCTTCAGGCCCTCGCCGATGGATGGGGGATGGAGACGACGTTCATCGACCGGCCGACGGGGCTGTAACGAAGCCGCCGCGACCAGGAAGCCGGGGATCGGTCGACGATACCGCGACCGATTCGGGTATATAGCGCGTCGTGCTCAACCTGAAGATTTATAAGGGCGACTGGTAACTTTTCGCATGCGTATCGATACCAATCGGGTCGCGACGCGGCGGTGGCGACCGCGTCGTGGGGGGTGGCCCGGACCCGCTGGCATCGGGAACGATTATAAGCGCGTATCCACACGATCGAACACGTAGATCATGATTGTACGACGATACGAACTCGACGGCTCGAAACGCGAATCCCACGGAGGACGGGTGAATGGCTGAATCCGACGACACGACCGGGGAGATGTCCGGTGGGCTCCAAGTGGAGCTGTTCCACCCCGATTCGGACCGCGAGCCGGGGGACACGAACCACGAACTCCTCGGGGGTCGATTCGACGTCCACCCGGTCGTCTTCCCGGGCGCGCTTGCGCTCATCGTGTTGTTCGTCGCGATCACGTTGTTGTTGGGTCAAGAGCAGGCGACCGCCGTCTTCGACGGGACGAAGTCGTTCATCGAATCCACGTTCGGGTGGTTCTACCTGCTCGCGGTGAACGTCTTCCTGATCACCATCGTCTACTTCGCCGCCAGCAAGTACGGCTCGATCCGGATCGGCGGGGTCAAGGCCGAACCCGAGTTCAGCCGGTTCTCGTGGATGGCGATGCTGTTCAGCGCCGGTATGGGGATCGGGCTGATGTTCTACAGCGTCGCCGAACCGATGGTCTACATGGGGAGCCCCCCGGAGTTCTTCGGTGCCCAGTCCGGGACCGCCGCGGCCGGGACGGCGGCGCTGGCACAGACCATCTACCACTGGGGGCTCTCGCCCTGGGCGATCTACGGGCTCGTCGGGCTCGGCCTCGCTTTCTTCTCGTTCAATCGGGGGCTGCCGCTCACGTTCCGGTCGATCTTCTGGCCGCTGCTCGGTGAACGGATCTACGGCTGGCCGGGCCACGTCATCGACCTCGTGTCGGTGTTTGCCACCCTCTTCGGGCTCTGTACCTCCCTCGGGCTGGGCGTCTCGCAGGTGAACCAGGGGATCTCCTACGTTGGTGGCGATATGCTCGGGATCGTCGACGTCCCGGTCGGGACGGTGCCCCAGGTACTCCTCATCGCCGGGATCACCCTCATCGCGGTGGCGTCGGTCGCGGCGGGGCTCGACGGCGGCGTCAAACGCCTGAGTACGGTCAACCTCTACTTGATGTTCCTCCTGCTCGGCTTCGTCTTCGTCGTCGGGCCGACGCTCTACATCGTCGGCGGCATGGTCGAGGGGTTCGGTACGTACCTCGGGAACTTCCTCGCGTTGAGTTTCTTCACCGGCACGATCGGCGCGGGCGCGGGTAACACACTCGCACCGACCGTCTCGGGGTGGACGGTCTTCTACTGGGGCTGGTGGATCGCGTGGTCGCCGTTCGTGGGGATGTTCATCGCGCGGATCTCGAAGGGGCGGACGGTCCGCGAGTTCGTGCTCGGCGTGTTGGTGTTGCCCACGCTGTTCTCGACCGTCTGGCTCTCGACGTTCGGCGGCGGCGCGATCGCGAACGCCCTGACCGGCAACGGCGCGGTGCTCGCGGCCTACAACGAGGTCGGCCAGACCGTCGCCATGTTCGCGCTCCTCGAACAGTTCCCGCTGGGTGCGGTCTCGGGGATCCTCGCGACGCTGCTCGTGATCAGCTTCTTCGTCACCTCGTCTGACTCCGGGTCGTTGGTCATCGACCACCTCACCTCGGGCGGGAAACACGACGTCCCGAAGGCCCAACGGATCTTCTGGGCGACCACCGAGGGCATCGTCGCGGCGGTGTTGCTCTGGGGTGGCGGTCTCACCGCGCTCCAGGCGGCGGCGATCTCGACGGGGCTCCCCTTCGCCGTGATACTCCTCGTGATGTGTTATACGGTCTATCTCGGGCTCAGAAACGAGTACGAGATCCTCGAATCCGAGGAGTTCATGGACCACATCGAGGAGATCCGGAGCGACGAGGACGTGGCCGTGACCTCCTCCGGTGGCGACGTCGTCACGGACGTCTCGGGAAGCGACGACGCGACCTCGACCGATTGACCCGCCTCGTCTCGGTCGGGTTGGCGGTCGTGGCCACCCTCGCGATGGCCGGCGGGGTGGCGCTCATGACGGCGGAGCGATTCGGGCTCGCCGGGGCGCTGTTCCTGAGCGCGAGCATCGTGATCTACGCTCGCGAACGGTGGACGTGAGCCCGAACCACGGTCGGTGCCGACCGTGGCGTTCACTTTCCCCGAGTCCATCGGTTCGGCCGATGACCTCTCTTCGACATACACCCGGTCCCGACGCGGCAGCGGCGTTCTCCCTCGGTATCACGACCGTCGCGACGGTCTCGCTCGCGAGCCTCGGAACGCTCATCTGGCTCGGCGTGCTGGCGGTCTTCGAGGCGGCCCTCGTCGCCGTGCTCGGGCTGCCGGTCGCATTGCTCGTGGTCGCGTGTCTCCTCAGCGTCTGGCTCGGTTACGACAAGGACGCGACGGACGTGGCGCTCTCCTGAAACCGGATCCGGTCAGTCGCTGCCCGTCCCGGCCCGACGGGCCTCGGCCTCGGTCACCTTCGTCGAGATGACCGGGACGGACGAGGTCCGGACGACCTTCTCGACGATGGTGCCGAGCAGCGCGCCGAACCGGCCCTGATAGCCGGTCCCCATCACGATGGCGTCGAGGCCCTCGTCGTCGGCGTACCGGACGACCCGCTCGTGGACGGTGCCGGGTTTGACCGCCGTGGTGCACTCGACCCCGGCGGCCGCCGCCATCTCGCGCACCTCCTCGGTCACGCGCTTGCCGTAGGCCTCGTACTCCTCGCGGACCTGTTCCTCGTCGTCGCGGATCGAGAGGGCACGCGGCACGCCCGGCAGGTCCATCACGTAGAGCGTGTGGACCGTCGCGTCCAGCGCGGCCGCGAGTTCGATACCGTGCTCGGCCGCCTTCCGGGCCTCGTCGCTCCCGTCGGTCGGGATCAGGATTCGGTCGTACATCGCGATTGCTCTACGAGACCGTCCAACACGCTGTGCAATGGGTGTTTCGACGCGCCGGCCGGCGTTCGACGGACGAGAGCGATCACCGAGGGGTCTCAGGCGTTCTCGTGGCTCACCTCGTAGCCCTCCTCGCGGATCGAGTCGATGATCGCGCGGGCGTGACCCGCGCCGCTGGTCTCGACCCGAAAGAGGAGGTACGCCTCGCCGACGTCGAGTTCGGGGGCCGAGCGGTCGTGGCGCACGGTGCGGATGTTCGCGCCGTGGTCGGCGACGATGTTCGAGAGACAGCCCATCTCGCCGGGGCGGTCGTCGATCCGGACCTGGAGCCGGAGGATCTGCTGGCGGTCGGTGAGCGCGTGGACGAGCACGGTTCGAAGCATCGTCATGTCGAGGTTGCCACCGCAGAGCAGCGCGAACACCCGTTCGCCCTCGACGTCGAGCTCCTCGCCGAGGAGCGCGGCGACCGACGCCGCGCCCGCCCCCTCGACGACCTGTTTCGCCCGCTCCATCAACAGGAGCACCGCCTGGGCTATCTCGTCGTCCGAGACGGTGACGACCTCGTCGACGTGCTCGTCGATCAGCGAGAGGGTGAGATCCGAGATCCCACCGGTCGCGATGCCGTCGGCGATCGTACTCACCGAATCGAGGGTCACCGGGATCCCCTTGTCGAGGCTCTCGTGGACCGTCGCGGCCCCCTCGGCCTGGACCCCGACCACCCGGGTCTCCGGCGAGAGATGGTTGTAGGCCGTCGCGATCCCGGAGATGAGCCCACCACCGCCGATCGGTACCACCACCGTGTCGACGTCGCGGTCCTCACACATTTCGATCCCGAGGGTGCCCTGGCCCGCGACGATCGCGGGGTCGTCGTAGGCGTGGACGAACGCGGTCGCGTCGTCGTCGACCAGGCCCTGGGCGTGGGCCATCGCGGCCTGGAAGTCACGGCCGACGAGGTCGACGTCGGCACCGTAGCCCCGGGTCGCGTCGACCTTCGCCTGTGGGGCGTCGGTCGGCATCACGATGGTGGCGTCGATCCCGAGCCTCGTCGCCGCGAGCGCCACCCCCTGAGCGTGGTTGCCGGCGCTGGCGGCGACGACTCGTTCGGTCCCGCCGTCCGCCGCGAGCTGGGCGATCGTGTTGTACGCCCCGCGGGTCTTGAACGAGCCCGTCCACTGGAGGTGCTCCATCTTCAGCGAGACCTCGCCGCCGGTCATCGTATCGAGCGACGTGCTCCGCTCGACCGGGGTGTGCTTCACGACCGAGTCGTCGTCGAGGCGGTCGCGGGCGCGCTCGATGTCGGCGAACGTGACGGTCTCCGAAGGCTGGTCGGTCATCTGTCGGTGTGGTTCGTGGTGGTCATCGGATCGTCTTCTCGTTGTCGGGGTCGAACAGCGGTTCGTCGCGTCCCGTCGCGGGATACGACCGGTCCCCGGATCTCGACCGGTCCGGGAGCGTGTTCCCTGTACTCATACCCCTCGACTGCCGTCCCTCGGGGTATAAATCCCGAGGTGCATTATCTCAGCCGCTTATTCCGTGGCCGGGACACGGCTCGGTCAGTCGTTCCCAGTGAGGACGTTCGCGACCCGCCCGTGGTCGAACAGCTGCTCGTCGGGACCGAACTCGGGATAGGGATCGCCGTCCCGGTACTCGGGCCACTCGCCGAATTGGTCGGGGTAGAGCTCCTTTGCGGTCATCTCGGTCTGGAAGAGGTTCATCAGCGGGCCCTGCCACCGCGTCCCCTGCGGGTAGACCCGGTCGTTCCCGACGGCGGTCAGCTCGCCCCCGACGGGGTCGTTCTCGAGGTTCCGCTTCAGCGCACCGAAATCGACCGTCTCCGTGACCGTCCACAGCGCGAGGATCACGTCCGGGTCGGCCGCCAACAGCGCCTCCAGGTCGATCTGGCTGAACGGCCCCGAGAACCCCTCGTCGCCGAAGGCATCGGTCGCGCCGAGCGGACGGGTGTGGGCGTTCCAGTAGCCGGGCGCGTTCAGTCGGAGCCGGTAGATGTCGGCGAGGTCCTCCGTAACGGAGATGTACGCGACGCTCGGCCGCTCCGATTGCTTGGGGATCCCCTCTTCGACGGTCCCGAGGAGGTCGTCGTGGACGGACGCGAGCGCCTCGTAGCGTTCTCGTTCCCCGTACAGACTCGCGACGCGGTCGAACAGCTCCCACAGCGTGGTGTACTCGTAGCCGTCGGCCCAGCCCTTTGGGGGCGTGGCGTGATAGCTGCTGTAGTAGTTCCCGAACCACGGGCCGACGTTGTTCGTGACCTCCTCGACGTCGCTTCGGGACCAGTTGTCCTCCGTGGTCACCCACGCGGGGTCGACGAGGTGGAGGTCGCTGTCGAGTTCGTAGAGCCGCTCCTTCGAGAACCCGTACTCCCCGGCCTCGTCGGCCCACTCGATCTCGAACCCGTCGAATTCGTTGGTGAAGTACGCCAGCCCCTCGACCGTGCCGTCCCACCAGAGGTTGTTGATGGTGTCACCCTGCCCGAGCGCGCTGGCCATGTCCGGGAACCACGGGAAGTGGGTGAAGACGTTCTCCGGCGGCGCGTCGAGCGCGACGGTCCCGACCGGCGACAGCTCGGCGGTGTAGCTCGACCCCGACGCCGTCCCGGTTTCGGCCGCCGTCGACCCCGTCGCCTCCCCGGTCGACGTCGAATCGGTGCCGGATGCCGTCGCCGACGATCCGGTTGCTTCCCCCGTCGACGTCGATCTACCAGCCCGTTCCGTCGAGCCCGAGCCACCGTTCGACTGCCCGCTACACCCCGCGAGAAGCCCGCCACCGATGATGGCACCGCCGTACTTCACGTACTCCCGACGCGTCGGTCGCCCGCTCGATGGGTCACTGTCCGTCATACTTTTAGGCGAGCCTAACACGTAATAGCCGTTCCGTTTTAGGATGGCCGAAAAGCGGGATCCATCCCCGTCGGCGAGGATTCACGCGAGCGCGGAAGGAAGCGGTCCTCCGCGGGCAGTGCCGGGCCGACTACTCCCCCTCGACCAGCACCGTCTCGATGAGTTCGGCGGTCCCGCGGCGGACCCGGCCGCCGACGGCGGTCGGCGTCGAGCGCGGTCTCGAACGGCTCGACGGGGTTCTCGACGAGGAAGAAGAGGCCGGTTCCGGCGTCGGTCGTCGAGTGCGGGATGACCTGGATGGTCACGTCGGGGCACGCCCGGATCGTCGGAGTGAGCGCGAGGTTCGGGCTACTGACGTGGATGGTGGCGGTCAGCCCCACGGCCGCCACCTCCGGTTCCGCGACCGGCCGTCGGTGGTTGCCAACACACACCACACGAGCGACGTGAGATACACGAACACATCGAAATCGCCGGTTCGGCTGGATCGGGGGTCAGAGCCCCAGAGCTTCGGAACGAAGACGGGGATACGGTGCCGTCAGTCGTCGGCGGTGTCGCGTGCGGCCATCATCCCCGCGGCGCGGCTCGCCCACCGGGAGGTGGCGAAGCCGACGAACACGACCGCGGTCATCCAGACGTACTGGCCGGCGACGGCGGCGTAGGCACCCTGCACGCCCCAACCGAGTTCGACACCGAGGAGCCACGTCCCACCGACCAGGATACCAAAAACGCCGGTGACGCGGGCGACCAGCGGGATCCGGGTCTCGCTCGCGCCGGAGAGTGCCCCCGAGAGCACGATGAAACCCGCGAGGAAGACGGCGCTGAGGCCGTAGACGCGTGCGAACCCCGTCGCGTAGGGGAGCGCGTCGGGCGAGCCACTCGCGAGCAGTCGGACGGCGTCGGGTGCGAGAACGAACAGCGCCACGCCGACGATGCCGACCGTCATCGTGCTCAACCCCGTCGTCGCCCAGCCGCGATACCGCGCCGCGGCGGGGTCGCCGTCGCCGAGCGCCTGGCCGACGAGAACGCTGGCGGCGGTGCGATAGCCCCGCGAGAGCGGGCCCGTGACCTGCTGGTAGACCCGGCGACCGATCTGGAACCCCGCGTTGACCGGCCGACCGAAGCCGAGGAGAAGGGCGTTGAACGGGAACTCGGCGACCGTAGCGGCCAGCCCCTCGGCGACCTTCGGGGCGGCGACGACGACGAGCTGGCGGGCGACGGTCGGGTCCGCGGGCCGGACCAGCCGGAGGTCGGTGCGGGAACTTCGGATGGCGGCGACGAGCAGGCCGGCCGAGAGCACGTTCGAGACCGCCGTCGCCCCGCCGACGCCGAGCACGCCGTACTGCTGAACCCCGAAGAGTCCGAGCCCGAAGACCACCGACCCGGTGATGTTGGTGACGTTCGCGAGGCCGGTGACGTACATCGGGGTGCGGGTGTCGCCGGCCCCCTGGAGCGCGCGAGCGGCGACCAGCGAGACGTGGCGGGCGGGTGCGGTGGCGAGCACGACACCGAGATAGGTCGCGCCGAGCGTCACGACCGTTCCCCTCGCCCCAAATAATCGGATGAGCGGCCCGCCGAAGCCGACCCCGACGGCGGCGATCGGGAGGCCGGCGACCAAGCCCATCGAAAGCGCGCTCGACACCGCCTCGGCGCGGTTGGCGTCGGCCCCCGCACCGGTGTCCTGGCTCGAAAGCGCGATCGCGGCGCTCCCGAAGCCCAGCCCGATCCGCAGCGGGATCCGACCGTAGAGGTCGGCGAGCCCAACCGCGACAACCGCCGCCGGCGAGAACGTTGCGGTGACGAGCACGTCCACCGTGCGCATCAGCGTCCGGAGCACCTGCGAGACCATCACTGGCCACGCGAGCGCGAGCACGCGCCGCCACGTGGCGACCAGCCTTCCTGCCACGACCCTCCTCGTCACCGGTCACGCAAAGCGGTGTGGGTCCCGGAACGGAACCCGCGCGCCGTCGCTACACCCGATATCGTTGGAAGACTGTTGGTGCTCGAACTCCTGGAGAAAGTATGACGACCGACCCGATCCCCGTGACCGTCCTCAGCGGCACGCTCGGCGCGGGCAAGACCACGCTCCTCAACCGCCTGCTCGCCGACCCCGGCGACCGCGAGGTCGCGGTGGTCGTCAACGACATGGGCGAGATCAACGTCGACGCCGACCTCCTCTCGCGGTCGTCGGACGACTCGGGGATCGTCGACCTCTCGAACGGCTGCATCTGCTGTCGGCTCCGCGACGACCTCCTGACCGAAGTCGTTCGGCTGGCCGAGGAGCGCGAGTTCGACGCGCTGGTGGTCGAATCCTCGGGTATCAGCGAACCCGTCCCGGTCGCGCGGACGTTCACCGAGGGTACCGACGAGAGCGACGTCGACCCTACGGAGTACTACCGGCTCGATACGATGGTGACGGTGCTCGACGCCTACGGCTTCTGGAAGGAGTTCGACGCCGGCGCGTCGCTCCCCGATTCGGACGACCCCGAGACCGACCGCCCGCTCGCCGACGTGCTGGTCGAGGGGATCGAGTTCTGTGACGTCCTCCTGTTGAACAAGTGCGACCTCGTGCCCGACGAGCAGCTGGACTCGATCGAGGCGACCCTCCGGACCCTCCAGCCCCGCGCCGAGGTCGTCCGGACCACCCACGCCGACATCGAGCCCGAACGGGTGCTCGACACGGGTAGCTTCGACTTCGAGGCCGCGACCCGCTCCGCGGGCTGGAAGCGCGCGCTCGCGGGCCACGACCACGAGGGCGAATCGGCGGCCGAGCAACATGGGGTTTCGTCGTTCGTTTACGAACGCGAGCGGCCCTTCCACCCCGAACGGCTCGACGCGTGGCTCGACACCTGGGACGAGGGCGTGGTGCGCGCGAAGGGGATCTTCCGGCTCGCGGGTCGCGAGGACGTGATGGGGCTCAATCAGGCCGGGCCGTCGGTCCAGGCGGGGCCGATCGGGACCTGGCGCGCGGACGACGACCGACGGACCCGGCTGGTGTTCATCGGTACCGATATGACGGAAGACGAGATCGTCTCGGCGCTCGACGACTGTCTCGTCGGCGACGAGGAGCGCGGGGACTCGTTCGCCGATCCGTTCCCGACGGCGTAGCGGTATCGAGCGCTACGGCGAAACCTGGTCGCGAAGCTCGTCCCACGACTCGTTGAAGCCGTAGTTCGACTCGGCCTCGCGCTCGCGTTTCGTCGCGTTCTGGTAGACCTCGTCGTACTCGAGGAGCTTCGACCAGCCCTCCATGTCGTAGCTACAGTAGATACACATCCTGTCCGAACTGGGGCGGCAGGGCGAATAACGTTTGTGCGGGTCGACGACCGGCCTCCCCTTCATTCGAGTCCCCAGCGGGCTACAACCGTTCCTCGCCGAGGATCGTCACCTCGTCGCCGACGCGAACCTCGCCCCCGCGTTCGGCGGGCGACACGGTCGTGTTCACCATCAGCCGGAAGTAGTGGTCGAACCGCGTCGTGTCCACCCAGTCGGGAAGCGTCGCCTCGCGCCGCTCGATGAACGTCGGTCTAAACTCGGGCATCCCCTCACCCGTGTAGGGATCCCGGCTCGGGACGACACAGCGCTGGCAGGGGTTGACCCCCGTGAACGTGACGTCACCGACCGCGAACGCGACGCCGTGGTCGTGGTCACCTACCAGCCGGTCCTCCCAGAACGCCGGGACGCCGTCGACTTCGAGGTTCGCACGGAACCGACGGCGGACGTTCTCCGTCGTGAGTCCGGGGTACCACGACGCGACCGTCTCGATGGTCGCCGTCGAGATCACCGTCGGTCCGGGGAGGGTGGTGTCGTCGGGATAGCTCCCGCCGTCGGCATCGACGAGCCTGGCATCGAGCCCGAAGTGCTCGCTCAGATACGCTTCTAGCCCATCTCGGTCGGCGTCGAGGTCGAACCGGCGCGCCTCGGAGCCACCCTGTTTCCGTACCACGACCTCGTTCACCACGCGGTCGAACGACGTCCGGAGCCGGTGGACGGCGGGGGTTCGTTTGCCGTTGACGTACTCGCCCTCGCCATCCGTCATCGCGTACCGCCGGTCGCCGTCGAGCGCGCCGCTCCCGCCGACCTCGGCTCCGGGGACGGTCGTCGGGTCCAGTGATTTGATGGGGTAGAGCGAGACCCGCGCGAGCCGTGCCATTGGTAGGGGAGTCCCGCGCGGGGGGATATATGCTCGGATCCGCCCCCGGACCGGCGAACGGCTTTTGCGGTTCGTCGTTCTACCGACCTCGATGACGCCTCGGGAGGGGACGGGTCTCCGGGTGACGCTCGACATCTGGCACCCCGACTGCTGGACGCTCGCGGTCACCGAGGACAGCGATGCCGGCCTCCTCGGACACGGCGTCTACACCATCGACGGCTCGGCGACCGGCCGGTTCACCGTCTACGGCGAGACCGACGCCGAGACCGCGGCGCTGGTCGAGGCGGTACGGGCCTCCCCCCTCACCGACTCCGTTTGGGAGACCGACGGCGCACACGTCGCCGGGCTCCACGCCGTCGACGAACCCGTCCCGGGGAACGCGAGTCGGGGGATCGTGGTCCGGTACGAGATCGAGAACTCGATCAACGACGCGCTCGTCTCGCGCGGCTTCATCCCGGACGAACCCGTCAGAATGCACCACGGGCGGGAGTACTGGACGGTGTTGGTCGACGCGGACCGGGAGACGGTCGCCGAGCGGATCGCCGCCGTTCGCGAGGAGATGGACGCCGAGGTCCGCATCGAGGACATCGCCGTCGCCTACAGCGCCACCGGCGTCCTGCCGCTCGACGACCTCTCCGAACGCCAGCGCGAGGTCTTCGACCTCGCACGCCGCCGGAACTACTACACCTGGCCGCGCGACGTGAGCGCCGCCGACCTCGCGACCGAGCTCGGGGTCTCGAAGGCCACCCTCCTCGAACACCTCCGGAAGGCCGAGGCCAAACTCCTCGGACGTTGACCCTCTCATGATAGGGGGTCGTGTTATGCCCTCGCACTAGCGTGGTATCGTATGGCACACAGCGGTGGGAACGACGACCGGAGCCTCTCGCGCGACATCGGCGCGCTCGGGGCGATGAGCACGGTGGTCGCGGGCACGCTCGGCGCGGGGCTGTTCGTCACGCTCGGCACCGCGAGTTCGACCACCGGCCCCAGCGTGATCCTCGTGGTGGTTGTCGCCGGGCTGCTCGCGACCGCCATCGCGGTCAACTACAGCTGGATGGCGACCGTCTTTCCGGGAGCCGCGGGGTCGTACGCCTACGTCTCGCGAACGCTCGGGAACCGCTTGCCTGGCTTTCTAGTGACGTGGTCGAAGTGGCTCGGCTACATGGCCGCCGACGCGGTGCTCGCGATCGGGTTCGGGAGCTACCTCCAGGTGTTCTTCCCCGACCTCATCGCGGGCGAGGGCGAGGTCGCGCTCGTCGGATTTGGCCTCCTGACAGTTCTGTTCCTCGTCAACCTCGTCGGGTCGCGCGGCTACAGCATCGCACAGAACGTCATCTTCGGGCTGCTCGTGGTCTCGATCCTCGTGCTCGTGATTCCAGGCACGTTCCAGATCGAGACCGCGAACTACCAGCCCTTCTTCACGGGCGGCGCGGACGGCTTCCTCGCAGCCGCCGTCCCGCTCTTTTACGCCTACATCGGCATCGCGGTCGCGGGGCAGATGGGGGCGGAGGTCAAGAACCCCTCCCGGAACCTCCCGCTCGCGATGGTCGGCGGCACCCTCGTGCTCACCCTGCTCTACATCTGGACCGCGGCGGTCATCTACGGTGTCGTCGCGGATTACACCACCCTCGCGGATTCGGCACGCCCGCTCGCCGACGCCGCCGAGACCTTCCTCGGGGCGAACGGCTCGGCCATCGTCGCCATCGGTGGGCTGCTCGCTACGGCGTCGAGCGTGAACGCGATAATGGCGGCGGGGATAAAGATGCCGTACTCGTGGTCGTGGGACGAGGTGTTCCCGCGGTGGTTCTCGGCCGTGAACGACCGCTTCGGCTCGCCACACTGGTCGTTGCTCACCCTCTACGTCGTCTCCTCGGCGCTGACGTTCTACTCGGCCGGGCTCGACCAGGCCATCAAGATCGCGACCTTCAGCTACCTCATCGCCTACTTCGCGGTCTCGGTGACGTTGCTGTACGCGCGACTCGCCCGTCCCGACGTGGTCGAGCGGGCGGGTTTCGACCTCGGCGGTGGCCTGTACCTCTCCGGAGCCGTGGGCGCGCTCGGTGCACTCGCGCTGCTCACCCAGGCCTACCAAGGTTCGCTCGCGATCTACGTCCCGTGGCTACTCGCCGGGCTCGTGGTGTTCGGGATCTACTGGTACCGGGGTCGCCAGGCCGGCACCGACGTCGGGGCGATCCTCGACACCCTTCCGGGAGTCCCCTCCGCGGAGTACGACCCGGATATCCAGGAGACGACCGCCGATGACTGATCCGAGCAGTCACGGGACCGCCGACCACGACGCCACCCCCGACGAGGATGCCATTCGGACCGTCACGGAGCGCATCGACCACGAGGAGACGATCGATCTCCTCCGAGAACTCGTGCGGATCCGAAGCCCCTACTTCGAGGAGGACGCGATCACCGAGTTCGTCTTCGACTGGCTCGACGCTCGAAATCTCGACCCCGAACGCCACCCCGTGAGCGAACCCGCCCTCACTGGTTTCGAGGGGAACAACGTGCTCGCGCGGCTCGACGGCTCCGACCCCGACGCGCCGACGCTCCTCCTGAACGCCCACATGGACACGGTGCAGATCGTCGAGGCGTGGGAGGAGGACCCGCTCTCGGGGCGCGTCGAGGACGGCAAGCTCTACGGCCAGGGTGCGTGCGACATGAAGGGTGGGCTCGCGGGGATCATGGTCGCCTTCGACGCGCTCGCCGGGGCCGACCTGGCGGGAAGCGTGATTTTCACGGCTGTCGTCGACGAGGAGGGGCCCTACGGCCTCGGCGCGAACCAGTTGCTCCGGGATGGTATTACCGACGAGTGCGACGCGGCGGTCGTCACCGAACCCGGCCCGATCCTCGCCCAAGAGGATATCGAGAACCCCGCGCTCCTGCTCGGCGCGCGCGGCCGGTTCCTCTACGACATCTCGGTCACGGGGCAGGCCGCGCACGGCTCACAACCCGACAAGGGGGTCAACGCGGTGGCGGATGCGGGACGGCTGGCGGCCGCGTTCGAGGACCTGGCGGTCGGTTCCCACGAGCAGCTCGGCGACGGCTCGGTCTGTCCCCTACAGATCGAGGGCGGCGGCGAGACGCTTTCCGTTCCCGAAGCCTGTCGATTACTGGTCGACCGCCACGTCGTCGTCGGCGAGACCGAGGCTGTGGTCCGGGCCGACGCCGAGCGGCTGGTCGAGGACCTCGACCTCGGTTCCGACGTCGAGGTCGGTTTTCGGGACGCACCCGCCCCGGACGTCCGCTACGGGCCGTACGTCACCGACCCGGACCAACCGCTCGTGGGCGCGCTCACGAGCGGCGTCGAGACGGTGACCGGCGAGGAACCGGCGATCGGCTACTTCTCGAGCGTCGGCGACTTCAACTACTTCGGTCACCGGGCGGGCCTCCCGACCGTCATCGTCGGACCGGACGGCGAGAACATTCACGGCGCGGGCGAGTTCGTCTACACCGACGAAGTGGTCGAGGTGGCGCGGATCGTCGCCGGGGGCTGTGTCTCACTGCTCGGTTGACCCCTTCAGCCGTCGAAACCGTCCGGGAGGTCGACCTCGTCGGGCGCGGGCATCCAGAAGAAGTCGATGGCGACCCCGAGTGCGAACGGCAGCGCGACCACGAGGGCCACCACGGCGGTCGGGGTCCCGAGGTTCGGGCCGAGTCCGACCGGACCGGTGAGGACGAGCGCCACCGCCGTCTCGGCGGTGGGAACGAGCACGAGCGTGTAGACCGCGACACCCCACCAGGTGGCGAGTGTGGCCCGGAGGATGCGGGTGCCGACCGCCGCGATACCGGTGTTGACCACCACCACGGCCAGGAGCCCGACGAGGTCGACGACCGAGACCATGTCGTATCTCTGGCCCGAACCACCTTCCGGATGTCGGAACGGGTCGACGGCGGCTGGTCGGGCGATCCCGTTCGGACTGTGGCTCGATTCGGTGAGTAAAGCTATTGACCGTCCTCGCTATAAGAGGTGATATGCAATTCGTCATCGTGGGCGCTGGCCGGGTCGGACTCCGTACCGCGAGGGTGCTCGCCGACGAGGGCCACGAGGCGACCGTGATCGACAACGACCCCGAACGTCTTCAGGGGCTCTGGGGTGACCGTCTCGAGATCGTCGACGTCGTCGACGGCGACGGCTCGCGCGAGGAGGACCTGCTGGAGGCGGGGCTGGAGGACGCCGACGCGGTCGGCGCGCTCACCGGCGACCTCACCACCAACTTCGTCGCCTGCATGATCGCCAAAGCCCACGGCTGTCGCACCGTGATGCGCTCGGACGACGACTACTATCAGGACATCTACCGGAAGTACGCCAGCGACGTCGACGAGGTGGTCTACCCCGAACGCCTCGGCGCGATCGGCGCGAAGAACGCCCTCGTCGGTGGCTCGATCCGTGCCATCGCCGACATCGCACAGAACCTGCAGCTGGTGGAGTTCACCGTCACCGACGACTCGCCGATGCTCGGCTACACCATGAGCGAGCTCGAACTCCCCGGCGACGCCGACCTCCTCGCGTTCGGGAAGGCCGACGAACAGCTCGGGCTCCCCCGCGAGGACGACTCGCTCGAAGTCGGCGACCGCCTCGTCGCGCTCGCGGACTTCGACGTCCTCGGCGACGTCCGGCAGGTCGTGGTCGGCGAGCGCGCGAGCGCCTAGAGCGGCATCGGGCCGCGGTCGCCCTCACCCTCGCTGTCCCCCTGCGTACGGGCGCGCGCGAGCAACCCCGCGACGGGCGGCAGGTACGAAAAGCCCGGGACGATCCCCTCGACGTAGGTCCCCTCGACGTACTCGGCGAGCACCTTCGCCGTCTCGGCGGCCACCCGCGGCTCCTCGTGGTCGAACGCGAACTCGACGACCACGAGGCCGTCCTCACGTTCGACGGTCGGTTCGGGCACCGATACGTCGGAACGAGCCGCGCCGTCGGCGTCGTCGAGGCGGAGGCGAAACGTCTCGAACCAGCCGTCGTCGAGGACGTCCTCGACCGGCTCCTCGGTCGCGCCGTCGAGCGTCGGGACGATGACCTGGACCCGATAGCCGTCGCTGGCGGGGGCCGCCCGCGCGTCGAACGGCGTCGTCGTCAGTTCGTACCACTCGCCGTCGCGCTCGTAGGCGTCGTGGGCCGCGAACGCGTCGTGTGTCTCGGTCATACCCCGAATTCGGTGGTCGGCGGCAAAAACGCGTCGTCACTCGACTTCGCCAGCGGTCAGCGGTCTTCGAGAACCGCGACGACCGCGCTCGCGACCGCCTCGAAGTCGCTCATCGTCAGACCATCCGTGGTGACGAACACCCCGTCGCGGTCCGTCGTGATCCGGAGGAGGTAGCCGTTCTCGAACACCCGGATGGTGTGACGGTAGGCCCCGAGCTCGGAGCTTCGGTAGGCGTCGCGGGTGTTCTTGAAGTCGTGCCACTCGTGGCCGATGAAGCTCATCACGTCGGCGTCGCGTTCGAGGTCGTCCCGGAGGTAGAGCTGGTCGTAGTCGGTGCGCGTGAAGTAGGTCACCGACCGGAGGCGGTCGCCGGTCGCGGTGCGGGCGGCGGTGACGACCTGGTCGGCGACGTCCTCGACGAGGAGTGTGGAAGCCATTGGTCGGATCGACATGGGGAATCGTGATAAAATCGTCGTTCCGACGGCACGGTGACGCCCGAGGATTCGATCTGCTCTCGGGCGTTACTCCGCGATCCCGTAGACGTCGCCGGTCCAGTCCTTCGCCGGGTGGTCGTAGACGGGTTGGTCGCGGTCGATCCCGTTCAGGCGCTGGTGGTCGTCCTCGTCGAGTTCCCAGTCGAAGAGCTGGCCGTTCGATTCGATGTGGTCCGGCGAGGACGACTTCGGGATCACGACCACGCTCTCCTCGACCGCCCACCGGAGGACGACTTGGGCCGGGGTCTTGTCGTAGTTCTCGGCGATATCCTCGACGGTGTCGTCGCCGAGGACGTCCGTCCGTGCGAGCGGGGCCGCGGCCTCGACGGCCACGTCGTTCTCCCGGCAGTACTCGACGAGCTCGGGCCGCTGGAACCAGGGGTGGAACTCGATCTGGTTGACCGCGATCGGCACGTCCGCGATGTGGAGGGCGTTGCTGAGCTGGTAGGCGCTGAAGTTCGAGACGCCCACGTTCCGGACCTTCCCGTCGTCGTGGAGCGTCTCCATCGCGTTCAGGGTCTCGCGCAGCGAGATCGCCGGGTTCGGCCAGTGGATCAGATAGAGGTCGAGATAATCGGTCCCGAGCCGGTCGAGCGAGTCCTCACAGGCCTCGATCACCGAGTCGTAGTCGAGGTTCCCGGGCAGCACCTTCGAGGTCAGGAAGAACTCCTCGCGGTCGTAGTCGGCGAGCACCTCGCCGATCTCGCTCTCGTTTCGGTAGCCCTCGGCGGTGTCGACGTGGGTGTAGACCCCGTCGAGCCCGGCGCGGACGGAGTTCTGTACCGTCTCGCCGTCGATGTCCCAAGTGCCAACGCCGATCATCGGCATCTCGTCGCCGCTCGGCAACGTCACGCTCGGTACTGACATGGGCGCGAATTCGCCCGACGGCGACTAAATCGTTCCGGAAGTCACAATCCGGGAACCGAGTCGAGTGCCGACGTTCGAGGTGGAGAACTGGAACGGACGAACTGATCGGTCGAAATGGAGTGCGAGGGATGCGATTTGAACGCACGAACTCCTAAGAGACCGGGTCTTAAGCCCAGCGCCTTTGGCCAGACTCGGCCACCCTCGCGCAGTAGGGAGTTCGTCCGCGCGCGAAAACCCGTTTCGGTTACTGCCGGGCTACCAATCGACCGAGAGCGAGCCGTCGCCCGCGGGGTCGGGCGCGATCTCCTCGTTCGTCCGGCGATCGACGACGTGTATCACACCCCGGTCCTTCTTCGCGGGACAGACCTCGGCGGCCTCGATGTTGTCCTCCAGCGCGGACTCGTCGATGAAGTAGGATTCGGGCTGGGCGATCCCGGAGGTGAGGTTCATCGTCCAGTTCTCGGAGACCTCGGCGCACTTGCCCGCCGCGATACACTTGTTGGCCTCGAAGATTATCTTGTAGGGCTTCTCCTCGACCGGCGGGGCGTCGTGCTCGCCGATGTCGCTGGGGTCGACGGGTTCGTCGGGCATGTGTTCGATCGTACCTCGACGGTCTTTGCGCTTGCCGTTCGAACGCTCCCACAGCACACGATGGGATCGTCCACCGTTTCGCGTCGAGGCTACGCCGGTTCGTCTCGGATCCGTTCGATTCGAATCGAGATCGAGAGGTCGGCGAAGTCGTCGTCGGCACCCACCACGAGCGTCGCGTCGGCCGCATCGGCAAGTGCCACCGCGAACGCATCACCGAGGGCGATGCCACCACCCGCTTTCACTCGTGCCGCCGTCTCTCACGACTCGGTCGTGGGTCGAAGCTTGCACCCACCGTCCACGATATCCCGAACCTGGGTTCGACCGGTGGCGAGGTCGTCAGCCGTGGGTCGCCCATCGGTTTCGAGCCACGCGATCTTGTACGTGACCTCCGTCGCAGTGACCTCGCTCATGAAACCGGTCGCATCGCCGTCGTAAACCGCCGTCAGCAGCGACTCGACACGGTCCGCGCCGGGTTCGTCGTAGCAGTACGCGATCAGCGGCTCGGCGTCAAACACGTAGGTTTCACTCATCGCCATCCGGGTTCGCCACGTCGCGCGGCCGCTCTTCGACGCGTTCGGAATCGCGAAACTCCTGAAGCTTCGCCGTGATTTCGCCCCGCTCGTACTCGTCGGTGGCGAGTCGACCCCGGAGCTCTGACGGTCGTGGAACGGGCTCGACCACGATCTCGCCCGCCTCGCTCTCGCGGAACCGAACCCGTCCTGGGGTCTCGATCCCGAACTTCTCGCGGAGTTGCTTCGGGATCGTCGCCTGCCCCTTCGCCGACACTCTGACGACGTCACGAGTCGTACCGCTCATGAGTAATACTTCGACCGGAGTGGTACCTAAGCGTTCGGTCGGACGAAGTCGATCGAGTAACGTTTTTGCTCCGCTTCAGTCGTGGACTTCGACGGATTCGAGGACGACCTCCTCCTGGGGCTGGTCGTTGCGGTCGGTGTCGACCGAGCCGATCTCACGGACGACGTCCATCCCGTCCGTGACCTTCCCGAAGACCGCGTGGCGGTCGTCGAGGTGGGGCTGGGCGTCGAGCGTGATGAAGAACTGCGAGCCGTTGGTGTTCGGGCCGGAGTTCGCCATCGAGAGGACCCCCGCCGAGTCGTGGCGGAGGTCGTCGTGGAACTCGTCGTCGAAGGAGTAGCCCGGGCCGCCGCGTCCGGTCTCGTCGGGGTCGCCACCCTGGATCATGAAGCCCTCGATCACGCGGTGGAAGGCCACGTCGTCGTAGAGCGGTTCCTCGACCGTCTCGCCGCCGTCCTCCCACTCCTGCTCGCCGGTCGCGAGCCCGACGAAGTTCTCGACCGTGCGCGGCGCGCGCTCGTCGTAGAGTTCGACCTCGATATCGCCGCGGTTCGTGTGCAGGGTCGCGTTCGTCATGCCTCGGGGAAACACCGCGCGGCGGAAAACCCTGCCGACTTCGGGTATCGAGGCGCTCGGTCGACGAACTCAGACGTCCCGGAGGTCGTCGAGCACGCTCGCGGCGCTGCCGTCGGCGATGACCTCGCGCGCGGTCGAGAGCCCCTCGTCGAGCGAGTCGCAGTCCTCGCGGGCGTAGATCCGGAACGCGCCGTTGAGCGCGACCGCGTCGGCGAACTGGTCGTCGCGCTCGCCCGCGAGCACCTCCTCGGTGATGGTCGCGGAGTCGGCGGCCACGTCGTCGACCCCGAGGTCCTCGGCGTCGAAGTCCATGCCGTACTCGGCGGTCTTGATCTCGAAGTCGTCGAGGTCGCCGTCCTCACCGACTGCGACCGTCGTCGAACCGGGCCGGATGTCGTCGTAGCCCTCCATCCCCTGGAACATCACCACGCGGGGCACCTCGTAGTGCTCGCTCTCGGCGAAGGTGTCGATGATGCGCTTGGCGTAGGGGAGGTGATAGAAGCTCCCGAGATGCACACTCGCCTCCGCGGGGTTCGCGAGGGTCTCGATGGTGTTGACGAACGTCCGGACGCCCATCATCGCACGGCGCTCCGAGATCGCGTCGATGCCGGGGTTGAAGTTAGGCTGGTAGTAGAAGCCGAACCCCGTCTCGTCGACCATCTCGGCGCTTTCTTCGGGAGCCAGGTCCGTCCGAACCCCCAGCTCGTCGAGGACGTGTTTGTAGGCGTCCTGCTCCTGGGTCGGGACGCGGTCGCCGGAGTGGGTGACCACGGGGGTACCGGCGGCGGCGGCCACGAGGCCCGCACCGACCCCGAGGATCGCCGAACGGCCTTTTCCATCGTAGTTCGCGCCGCAATCGACGGGGTCGCAGTCGGGGGCGGCGAACTCGACCGACTCCTCGGCCATCACGTCGATGTAGGCCGCGAGCTCCTCGGGAGTGTTGCGCTTCCAGCGATTCGCGAGCCAGAACGCCCCGAGGGTGGTGTGGTCGGGTTCGCCGTCGAGGATCCGGGTGAACGCCTCGCGCGCCTGCTCGCGGGTCATGTCGTCGGCGGACTTGTGGCCCGAGCCGACCACCTCGGTCATCAGCCGCTTGAGCGGCCAGTCGCCGTACCGCTCGGTCGTCTGTGCCATAGCGCGGGTTGGGACGCTCGGCGCAAAAAGTTCCCGCTCGGTCGGCTTCGCTCGGGGGCCGTTGCCGGCGCTATACCGCTCGCTCGCGTGCCCGCCGCTGGGTGACGTCGCTGAGGTGGACCGTTAGCCCGTCGTCGGTCGGCACCGCACGAACCCGATGCCACGCGCCGCGCGGCGGATAGTACTCCTCGAACTCGACCGGTTCGTTCTCGCGGTAGGCCCGTTTGCCCTCCGTCTCGAACTTGGTGTTGGCGAGTACCGAGAACTCCTCCTCGACCGCCTCGCCGACCAGTTCCTCCTCGGACTGGCCGAGAAGCTCCTCGGCACGGCCGTTGACGTAGGTGAACCGCCGTTCGGTGTCGAGGGCGAAGACCGCGTCGGTGATCCCCGAGTAGAGTTTCCGAAGCCGTTCGTTCGTGGCTTCGAGTTCGCGCTCGGCACGGTACTCGCCGACGAGGTGGTCGATACGGTTGGCGAGGAGGGCGTACTGTTCGGTGCCGTGGCGTTTCTCCACGTATTCGTTGACACCGGCGGTGATGGCCTCGCTCGCGATCTCCTCGCTGCCGCGCCCGGTGAACAGTACGAACGGGAGGTCCGGGTTCGACTCCCGAACGCGTTCGAGGAAGTCGAGCCCGTTCATCCCCGGCATATCGTAATCGCTCACGACGCAATCAACGGGCTCGTCGGCCGCGTCGAACCGTTCGAGCCCCGCCTCGGCGCTCGTCGCCGTCGTCACCTCGATCGCGTCGTGTTCGCGTTCGAGGAACAGCCCGACCAGTTCGCAAAAGCCCGGTTCGTCGTCGACGTGAAGAACACGAATCGGTCCTCTCACATCATCCGACGAAGACATGCTCGAACCAACGCGCTCCAGAACATATGTTTATTGTGGTCGACTAGGTACTATTCACGAGTCGTCCCGTCTCGATGGTTTCGAGCGTGTCGAGCCGTCCCCAAAGGGGGGTTCGCCGGATGGACCGTCAGGCTTTAGCGACGACTGGCTATACCCGGAGCATGAACCAGCTCGCGGAGTCGCTGCGTGAGGCACCCATCATCGAAAAGGACGGCTATCATTACTTCGTCCACCCGATCAGCGACGGCGTGCCGATGCTCGAACCCAGCCTCCTCCGCG
Organism: Halococcus salsus; assembly: GCF_009900715.1. Taxonomy (NCBI): domain Archaea; kingdom Methanobacteriati; phylum Methanobacteriota; class Halobacteria; order Halobacteriales; family Halococcaceae; genus Halococcus; species Halococcus salsus. The sequence continues at coordinate 193,205 of NZ_JAAAJC010000004.1, read as the reverse complement.
AGATCGTGATCAAGATCATCCGGAAGGCCGACGTCGACGTCGACAAGATCGTCACGCCCGCGGCGATGGGGATCCACCTCTCGACGGCGGTCTCGCTGATGACCGACATCCCGCTGGTCGTCGTCAGGAAACGCCAGTACGGTCTCGACGGCGAGGTCGCGCTCTCGCAGGTCACGGGCTACTCCGAGAACGAGATGTACGTCAACGACGTCGACCCGGGCGACAAGGTCCTCCTGCTCGACGACGTGCTCTCGACGGGCGGTACCCTTCGGGGCATCACCGGGGCACTGGAGGAGATCGGCGCGGAGGTCGCCGACGTCGTCGCGGTGATCAAGAAGGTCGGCGGCGGCAACGAACTCGAGGACGGCCAGTACAACGTGAAGACGCTGATCAACGTCGACGTCGAGGACGGCGAGGTCGTCATCGTCGACCCGCAGGGCGACGGGTAGAACTACCTTCGACCGCACGGCACGGGGCTTTTCGGTCCGGAGAGAGTAGCCAGTAGCGATGACAACCGCACTGTTCGTCGTCAGCGAGGAGGGCTACTGGGGCGAGGAATGTATCGAACCGCTCACGACGCTCGACGACGCGGGCGTCGAGGTGACGGTGGCGACGCCGAGCGGCGACCCACCGGTCATGGACGAGCGCTCGGCCGACCCCGAGGAGGTCGGCGAGGAGACCGCGGCGTGGGTCCGCGAGGTCGACGAAACGGACGAACGGCTCAACGACCCGAGCCCGGTCGCGTCGGTCGACGCCGCCGACTACGACGCCGTGGTGTTCCCCGGCGGTCACGGCACCGAATGGGACGTCAACCAGGACCGTCACGCCCGCGACCTGCTCGCGAACGCGGTCGCCGGCGAGGACGGGACGGCGCTCGTGGTCTGTCACGCGGTCGGCCTGCTCGGATTCACCCGTACCGACGACGAGGACTTCCTCGTCGACGGCCGCGACGTGACTGGCTTCCCGAACGAGTGGGAGGAGGGCATCGTCGACGACCAGGATCGAATGCCCGACGGGCGGAAGCTTCCCTACTGGGTTGAGGACGAGGCGAAGACCGCCGGCGGGAACTGGGATGCCGAACTCGATGCCGATACCAGTGTGACCGTCGACGGCGACCTCGTCACCGCCCGTGGACCGGGGTCGTCGGCCGCCGCTGCGGAAACACTGCTCGACGAGTTGGGTGTCGACGCGTCGGTCTGACGGACTACTTCACCGAATTGGAAGGATAGTGGTGATGCGGCTGTAGCCGCAGTGCGGTCGCGGTGACGGATGCGGCCCTGGTGGATGAAGGGTGAGCGAGTGAAACGAGCGAGGGCTTCGGCGGTGCTGTGCGTGGCGGTGCGGTAAGGTTAGTGGTTGCACCGCGAGCGACCGAAGGGAGCGAGCGGGCCGACGACTGACCGCAGTTCTCGCGAGCCGAAGGCGAGCGAGAGCACGGAAGAGCGAAGCTCTTCCGGTGGAAGGAGGAGACTTTTGATCCACATTTTGCCAGCGAGTGAACGAAGTGAACGAGCGCAGCAAAAGGTGGGGGCCGGTAGATTTGAACCACGCCGACGTCACTCCCGCTGGTCGCTCGTCGTCTGCTTCAAATCTACTCGTCGCCCGTTCTCGAATCCAGCACTCGCTCGTCGCGGCGCTCCTCGCTCATGAGTTGGATTCGAGAAACGTAGCGGGAGGTAGATTTGAACTACCGGTCTGCGGGTTATGAGCCCGCCGGAATCTCCTGGCTATCCTATCCCGCTATCTCTTCGTAACCGAGTTTGCTGGTTAAGGGTTGTGATTCACTTATCCTCGGTGCCCCTGTGAACACGCCACGTGAACAGGCTCTCGGCGACGTAGTTGACGACCATCCCGAGCCCGATCCCGCCGAGCTTCGAGACCACGAACCAGCCGTCGATCCCGAGGAGGGTGAGCTGGACCGCGACGATCCGATAGAGCACGTGGAAGGTCACGAGCTGGACGAGGATGCCACCCGTGCGGACGAGGTTCGAGCGCACCAACCGTCGGAGGCGTGCGAACCCGCCACCCGTCCGCTCGCCCGAGAACGTCCAGACGTCGTTCAGCAGGAACATCACGACGATGGAGACCTCGATACCGATGAAGACGGCGAGTTCGGGGAACACCCCGAGCTCGCGGAGGACCGTCGAGGTCGTGACGTCGAAGACCGCGCCGACGACGCCTACCGAGACGAACTTCCCGAACCGCACCGCCGACAGCAACGCGAGTGCGCGCTGGGAGAGCCGACCGCCGCCATCGAGCCGTGCTCGGAGGGCGGTCAGCGGCCCGGACGGGCTCACGACCGCGACTCCCGGCGGGTCATGGTCGGTCCGGTCCGTGGGTTTCGACGAGCCTCGACTGCTCGGCCCGCCGGGCGTCGATCGCGCCGTGGAGCCGACTCTCGTGGATCAGCCCCGCACGATGCCGCGCGGCGAGCACGCCGCGGGCGAGCGCGAGCGAGGTGCCGACCGGCGAGACCGTCGAGTCGGGCTGGTCGTGCCACTCGACAGGAACCTCGACGACGCGCTGGCCGAGCGCGCCCGCGATCGCGACGAGTTCGACGTCCCAGGCGAAGCCCGGTTCGTAGAGGTGTTCGCGGAGTTCGTTCCACGCGGCCCGCGAGACGGCCTTCGCGCCGCACTGGTAGTCGTAGAGGCTCGGCTCGACGAGGCGGCGGGCGAGCCACGCGAACGCGTCGCCCAGCCGCCGTCGGCCGAACGTCCGGTGGTGGCCCATCGGCGAATCCGGATGGCGGCGCGACCCGACCGCGAGGTCGGCCTCGTCCTCCACAACCGGTCGAACCACCGCCGCGAACGAGTCGGCGGGCGTGCTGCCGTCGTCGTCGGCGAACGCGAGCACGTCGGTGTCGAGCGCCTCGAAGCCGGCGGTGATCGCGCGGCCCTTCCCGCGGCGATAGGGAGCCGTGGCGACCGTCGCGGGCGTGTCGGCGAGCGCCGCGACGACCTCCGAGCGCGGGGCATCGAGTTCGACCCGGATCGTCGCCGGCGAGAGCCGCTCGGCTATCCTATCGACGTACTCGACGAGTCGCTCGACGTCGGGCCGGTAGGCCGGCACGACGACCCCGACGGACCGCTGCATGCAGGAGGCACCGACGGCGCGGGTAAAAGGGGTTCGAAACGGGGGACGACCGAATCCCACAAGACGGATATACGCCGGTTCCCCGGTGTCGCTATGGAGTACGGTCCGGTGGCGCTCTGGCTCGTCGTCTTCCTCGGTCTCGGGGTGGTCGCCCTCCCGCTCGCCGTCCGCCTCTTCCGTGGGTTCCCCGACCGCGGGGCGACGCTCTCGATCCCGCTCTCGCTCACGGTCGTCGGCGTCGTGGCCTACTGGGTCGGCCACCTCTCGCTCGACGCGGGCCTCGTCGCCGGCCTCCTCGTCCTCGTCGGTCTCTCCGCACTCTCGCTCCGCGGCCTCGACCGCACCGACTTCGAGCTCCGCCGCTTCGTCGGACCGGTCGTCGTGTTCGCGGGCGCGTTCCTGTTCGTGGTCGCGATCCGGGCCGTCGACCCCGCGGTACACCCGAGCGGCGGCGAGAAGTTCCTCGACTTCGGGCTGCTCAAGTCCCTGCTTCGGACGCAGGCACTCCCGCCGGAGGACTTCTGGTTCGCGGGCGAACCCGTCCAGTACTACTACGGCGGCCACCTGCTGACGGCGCTGCTGATGAAGGTCACGTTCACCCCCGCACGCTACGCCTACAACCTCGCGCTCGCGGGCTTCTTCGGAGCGGTCGTGACGGCGGCCTACGGTCTCGCGGGGGCGGTCGCGGCGGCTCGCGGTCGGTCGGCCCCGGTCGCGGGCGCGCTCGCGGCCTTCTTCGTCGGCTTCGCCAGCAACCTCGAAACCCCCGGCCGTGCCGTGCTGCTCGTCCTGCCCGACGGGCTCGCGCAGGCCGTCGCCGCTCGGCTCGACGTCGAACTCGCCGGGCTCGCGGCGTCGCCCGGCGCGTTCAGCTACTGGGACGCCAGCCGGGTGATCCCGGGCGCGATCAACGAGTTCCCGCTGTTCGCGTGGCTCAACGGCGACCTCCACGCCCACATGCTGAGCACGCCGTTCCTGCTGCTCGCCGCCGCGTGCTGGTTCGCCTACTACCGTACCCCCGAAGCCGCGCTTCGCCGACGTCGGCTCCTCGTCTTCGGTGCCGTGCCCCCAATCGTCGGCCTCCTCACGGTGGTCAACACCTGGAGCTTCCCCACCTCAGTCGGGGTCGGCTGGCTCGCGATGACGTTCGCCGATAGCGATCCCCGAACCCTGGTCCCGCGGGTCGGCGACCGACTCCCCACGGGTGGGTCGCGAGTCGAGCGCGAGGCACTCCGAACCGGTGTCGCGCTCGTCGTCGCGGCCGTCGTCCTCGTCGTCGGCATCGCGTGGTCGTTTCCGTTCTGGCTCGACTCCGCCAGCGGTCGCGCGGTCGCGTTCCTCCCGGACCGCAGCCCGCTCGGCGCGCTCCTCCTCGTCCACGGCGCGTTCCTCGCGCTGTTCGTCCCCTACCTCCTCGACCGCGGGCGACGGCTGCTCGATACGGCCACCACGCAGGCCGTGCTCGTCGGGATCCTCGGGCTGGTCGCGGTGGCGTGGCTCGCCGACGCCGCCGCGCTCGCGCTCCTCGCCCCGCTCCTCGTCGTCGGCTGGTTGGTGCTCGTCCACCGGCACGACACCGGACGGTCCCCGTCGTCGACCGTCACGGACGACCGCCGACCGACGGAGTCCGACGGCGGCGTTCGGACCGATGCCGACCCACTCCCCGCGGTCGGCTTCGAGACGGTGCTGATCGTGGCCGGAGTCGGGGTCCTCCTGCTCGTGGAGTTCGTCTACATCCAGGGCAACGCGGGGCCGGGCCGGCTCAACACCGTCTTCAAGACCTACGCCCAGGTCTGGATGCTGTTCGCGGTCGCGGCGGGCGCGGTCGGTGCGTGGCTCGTCGACGCCCACCGCCCCGACGCGACGGCCGCCCGCGAGGCGCTGACGGGGCGCTGGCGACTCGCGGGCCGCGTTCTGGTCGGCCTCGTCGTCGTCCTGGCGTCGGTCTACGGTGCGTTCGCACTCACGGCTCACTTCACGAGCACCGAGAGCGTCTCGCAGGTCGACGACCCGACGATCGACGCGCTGGCGTTCGTCTCGACCACTCACCCCGAGGAGGCCGACGCGATCGAGTGGCTCGACGCCCGCCCGGGCCAGCCGACCATCGTCTCGGTGCCGTCGTGCTACTGCAACGACGAGGAGGCGCTCACGGACTACCACTGGGTCAACGCGCCGTCGAGCCTCACCGGGGTCCCGACGGTCGTCGGCTGGGACCACGAGGTCGGCTACCGCGGCGAGGCGGCCTACTTCGAGCGGGTCGACGACGTCCGGACCATCTACGAGGGTACCCCCGCCCAACGGGCCCGGCTCCTCGACGAGTACGACGTCCGCTACATCTACGTCGGCCCGAACGAACGCCTCGCCTACGGTGACGTGGACTTCAGCGGCCTCGACGGCGTCAGCGTCGAAAAACGGTGGGACGCGGTGACGATCTACCGCGTGAATCAGGACCAACTCTCGGCCTGAGGTCCCGGTTCGTATCTCCACATCGAAATCTTCAGCTTCACGGTCCGCGGTGGCGCGCGCTCGCGGTCGTGTGCGAACGACAGTGAGCACCGACCGCGAGCACTGTACGAGGGATGAGCACCGCAAGGAGCGATGGGTGGTGTGAACGAAGTGAACACCACCGAACGCGCGAACGGCGAACGAAGTGAGCCGTGAGCCGAGCGATCGAGGAGCGCAGTCGGCTGGGGAGGTATGTGGCTGTCGCGGGGCGGTTGCGGGTGCGGTCTCTCGTTTGCATCAGGACTTGTAATCGGAGCTACGGACCTCGGTCAAGACCACACCTTAGACTGGTCACAGAGAAGACGGGATTCGGGATACAGAGAAGAAGTTTAGAAGAGGTCGCGGTAGATGCGGCCGAAGGCTTGGCGGCGGAGGGTCTCGACCGCAGCGCGCTCTCGGTTGGCGAACGTCGCCGCCGCGACGGTGTCGGCGAACGGCGCGGCGTGCCAGGCCACCCGGTCGACGTTCTCGTTCCCGATGACGTGGGACTCGTAGTCGGGGTGGTCCGCCAGCCAGTCGTCGAACTCCTCGCGGTCCCCGACCCTGACTTCGAGCTCGCTCGCGAACAGCGCGTTCCGGACCCGCTCGACTACCTCGCTCGTCACGCGGTCGTCGTACTCGTCCTTCTCGAACTCCATCGCGGTCGCGGCCTCCCGGACGGCGGTCTGGGCGGTCGGTCCGAGGTCGTCGTAGCGTTCGTGCGCCTGCTCGGCGGTCGCCGGCGAGAACCGTCCCTGGGTGTGCATGGCGGGACTGAACCCCGAGGGAACTACTCGCTTTCGTCGTCGTCGCGGGTCAGCTCCCGAGCCTTCCGGAGCGCCTCGGCCGTCTCGGGGTCGACCTCTCCACCGGGGCCGCGGCCCTCGTCGGGTCCGCGACCGCCCGCCATCGGTGGCTCGTCGTCGAAGAGCTCGCCGGGTCGAGGCTCGTCGTGGTCGTGATGGTCGTGATTGTGGTCGTGGTCATCAGTGGTGTCCTCGAAGACCTGCGGGAACTCGACCTCCTTGGCCTCCGCGAGCACCCGTTCGGCGAGTTCGTCCTCGCCCGCCTCGTCCCAGCCGGGCGTGTGCTCGTCGAGCCAGGCTTCGTGGTCGTCGTCGCCGAGCAACGCGGTGAACGCGAGGTGGTTGGCGAGGTGGTGCGCGTCGGCCTGGGGCGTCTCACAGACCGGACAGGCGTAGCCCATGGGTCGTTAAAGACCTCGGCGAACTTCTACTCCACGCCCGCGGGTCACGCGGGCTCGGTGTCGAGCGGTTCGCCGCACCACTGGCAGAAATCGAGGTCGGTGTCGGTCGTGCGGCCGCAGTGGGGACAGTGGTCCGGGGACTCGTCGCCCGTCGAATCGTCGCCTACGGCACCCTGGATCGTCTCCATCGGTTCGCTTCGCCCCGCGGCCTCCGTGCTCCGCTGGCGGGCGAGGTAGTAGGCGTCGGCGATGTTGAGGATCGTGAGCACGAGGAGCGCGAACGTGGCTTCGATCGGGAGCGCCTGGCTCGCCGCCAGCACCGCCTCGATGCTGAACTCCCCCGACTCGGGGAGCGCCGACGGAGGGAGCGTGATCTGGACCGTGAGAAACACCAGGAGGAACCACGCGAGCGCCCGGAACCACCGCCGGAGATAGAGGTGGCCCAGCCCCGGGTAGATGACCGCGAGCACCGCGGCGAGCCACGGGCGCTTGCCGGCGCGATGACGGCTCATTTCCCCCAATACTCGGCCCGACGGTCTTAACCTTCCGGGTTGGCGACCGATGTCGCGCCCGACGCCGGTCGACCGACGTGGGTTTAGCCCTCGCCGCGGTACGAAGCCCATGACGGAGGCGTGGGTGAGCTTGTTCTCCGGCGGCAAGGACTCCTCGTGGGCGCTCTACCGCGCGCTCGAAACCGACCTGCCGGTCGAGCGGCTCCTGACGGTGCATCCCGACGACGGCTCGTACATGTATCACGTGCCCGAGACGCGGCTCGCGCGGCTCGCGGCCGAGAGTATCGGGATCGAACTCGTCGAGGTCGACCCGGACGAGGCGGGGCGGGGCATCGAGGAGTCCGGTGCGCGCGGCGACGCCGAACTCGAACCCCTCGAACGCGCCCTCCGCGACCTCACCATGGATGGGGACCTCGCGGGGGTCACCGCGGGGGCGGTCGAGAGCGAGTTCCAGACGAGCCGGATCCAGGGGATGTGCGACCGGCTCGGCATCGAGTTGTTCGCCCCGCTCTGGGGGCGCGACCCGCGCGAGCTCGCCGACGCGATGCTCGATGCGGGCTTCGAGATCCGAGTGGTACAGGTCGCGGCCCGTGGCCTCGACGAGTCGTGGCTCGGGCGCGTGCTCGACGAAGAAGCGTTCGACGACCTCCAAGCCCTTCACGAGGAGTACGGGGTCCACGTGCTCGGCGAGGGCGGGGAGTTCGAGACGTTGGTGACCGACGGGCCGCACATGGCGCGTCCGATCGAACTCGACTACGAGACCGAGTGGGACGGGACGCGCGGTCGGCTCCGGGTCACCGACGCGCGGCTCGGGTAGTCGTTCGGATAGTTACTCGTCGTCGAGCATCGACGGTTTGCCGAGCGGCAGCGCGCCGAACAGGGCGTAGTGGATCGCGAACGAGGCGGCGAGCAGGACACCGAGGCCGAATGCGACCTTCGTTTTGCGTGATGCCATATCGCGAGAACGGCCCGTCGGGAAAAGAATCCACCGGATCCCGTTACTCGTCGTTCGGGATCACGGTGTGCTCGCCGACGAGCGCGCCGGTGAGGTCGACCCCGGCGACGTCGACGTGTTTGTCGAGGATCGAGTCGCGAACCGTACAGTCCTCGACGGTGGCCTCGGGGAAGACCACCGAGTGTTCGAGGGTCGAGTTCTTGACGGTGGCACCCGGCATCACGTGGACGCCCGACCCGATCTCGCTGTTCTCGACGGTGGCGTCGGACGCGATGGACGAATCGCCGTCGATCGCCCACGCGACGGTGTCGAGGTAGCTCTCGGGCGTGCCGATGTCGAACCACGCGCCGTCGAAGGTGTAGGCGTAGACGTCGCGCTGGCCCCGGAGCCACTGGACGAACCGGCCCGGCTCGTCCGGGTTGTTGTCGTCCGCGAGGTACTCATCGAGCACGAGCGCGTCGGCGGGGAAGGCGTAGCACGCGATCGAGACCAGCGTGGAGTTGGGGTCCTCGGGTTTCTCCTGGAAGTCCACGACCCGATCGCCGTCGAGTTCGACGAGACCGTAGGACTTGGCGCGTTCGCGCGAGCCGACGTCGTAGGCCGCGATCGTGGGTTCGGTGCGCTCCTCGAAGTCGTCGATGAAGTCGCCGAGCGAGAAGCTGAGGAGGTTGTCGCCCGCGACCACGAGGAGGTCGTCGTCGACGTTCTCGCGGTCGATGAGCTGGGCGAGCGCGCCGACCGCCCCGAATTTCTCGTCCTCGCCCGTGGTGTCCTCGATCGAGAGCGTGGGTTTCTCGAAGCCCCGTTCCTCGACGTGGGCCTCGAACTCCTCGGCGAAGCGCTCGTTGGTCGAGATGTAGACCTCCTCGATCCGCTCGTCGGCTTCGAGCTCCTCGAAGATCCGGTCGATGACGACGGTGTCACCGACGGGGAGGAACATCTTGGGCCGGTGTTTGGTGATCGGCCAGAGTCGGGTCGCATACCCGCCGGCGAGCACGATAGCCTTCATGCGAACTCCGTCTCGGCCGTCGGGTAAGTTCCTTTTCATTCCCGGTCCGAATCACCCGAAAACCGACGGATTGAGATTTGTTTGCAATGGTCGTCTCTGGAGTCGGCAGTCGCCGCGCAGCCGGCGGTGCGGAGCGGTACGGCCGCGACAGCGGTGCGGTTGGCGGCGGTGGCGCGGAGCGGTCCCTGGTGGATGAAGGGCGAGCGCCGTAGGCGCGAGGGCTTCGACGGAGGCGGCGCTATGCGGTTGCGGAGCGGTTAGTGATCCCACCGCGAGTGAGCCGACGGCGAACGAGCGGGCGCGAGGGTGACCGGCGGGAACCCGACGCGCTTTTGATCCACATTTTGCCAGGGAGCGAGCAACGCGAGCGACCGCAGCAAAAGGTGGGAGCGTGGGGATCTAATACCCGCGCTCGATCAGGTACTCCGCGACGCCAGCGAGCAGGCGGCGGGCCTCGTTGTCGGGGAGGACTTCGAGGTGGGACTTCCCGCGGTCGACGAGGTCGCGGCTGAGGGTGCGGGCGTACTCGATGCTGCCCGCGGCGTCGAGTTCGGCGACCGCGGCGTCGACCTCCTCCTCGGTGACCGCCGCGGGCGTCTCGGCCACCACGAGGTCGTCGAGGTCGACGCCGTGCTCGCTGGCGTGGAGCGTGACGGCGGTGCGCTTGCCCTCGACGAGGTCGCTGCCGCGCTGCTTGCCGAGCTGCTCGCTCGGAACAGTGAGATCGAGCACGTCGTCGCGGATCTGGAACGCCCGGCCGATGTCGAGCCCGTACTGGCGGAGCGCCTCGGTCGTCTCGTCGTCCGCGCCGAGCAGGATCGCCGGGATGCGGGCCGCGGCGGCGTAGAGAACGGCCGTCTTCTGCTCGACCATCGTGATGTACTCGTCGGTCGTGACGTCGTCGCGGTGCTCGAAGGCGACGTCGAGCGACTGCCCCTCACAGATCCGGGTACAGGTCCTGGCGAGCTCCGAGAGTGCGCGCACGGTGCGCTCGGGTGGCGCGCCGGTGGCGAGCATGAACTCGAAGGCTTTCGCGTAGAGCGTGTCGCCAGCGAGGATCGCGGTCTCGGTGTCGAACGCGCTGTGGACGGAGGGCACCCCGCGCCGGAGGTCGTCCTCGTCCATGATGTCGTCGTGGATCAGGGTGAAGGACTGGATCGTCTCGATGCTCACCGCGGCCGCCATGAGGTCTATCTCGTCGGGCCCCGACCCGCCGAGCGTCGGGAACGACTGGTAGTCCGCACCGAGCGGTTCGGTGTCGGTGAGCGCCTCGGCCACGAGCAGCGTGACCGCGGGCCGGAGGCGCTTGCCGCCGGCGTCGAGCAGGTGACGCGAGGCGCGGTAGAGGCGCTCGGGCTCGCCTATCGGGAGGTACTCCGAGAGCGACGCGTTGACGCGCTCCCGTCGTGCCGCGACCGCCTCGACGACCGCCGCCCCCGAAGCGCTCATTCGACCAGCGAGATGACGTTGCCGTTGCGCGTCGCGTGGAGGTCCCGACCCATCCGGTAGCCCTGGCTCTCGGCGAGGTCGATGTAGCGCGCGAGGTGTTCGAGGTCGTTGTGGGCCGGGATCACGTGCTGGGGCTGGATGGCGTCGAGCATCGTGTAGTGGCCCTCCTGAGACATGTGGCCCGAAACGTGGACGTCGTCGAAGATGCGTGCGCCCTGCATTCGGAGCAACTGCTCGGATTGGTAGCGCTGGCCCTCGTTCGTCGGCTCGGGAATGACCCGTGCCGAGAAGACCACTTTGTCACCCTCGTCGAGCTGGTAGGGCGTCTCGCCCCGACCCATCCGGGTGAGCATCGCGCGCGGCTCGCCCTGGTGGCCCGTGACGATCGGCAGGAAGTTCTCCTTGCCCTCGTTCATGATCCGCTTGAAGGTCCGGTCGACCGACTGCCGGTGACCGAACATCCCGAGGTCGTCGGGGAAGTCGACGAAGTCGAGGCGTTCGGCAGTCCCCGAATATTTCTCCATCGAGCGACCGAGGAGGACGGGCTGACGGCCGATGTCCTTCGCGAACTCCACGATGGACTTGACCCGCGCGATCTGACTGGAGAAGGTGGTGGCGACGATGCCGCCCTTGTAGTCCTCCATGCTGTAGAGCACGTCACGGACCTCCTCACGAGCGAGCTGCTCGCTCGGGGTTCGGCCCTTGCGGCCGGCGTTGGTGCAGTCCTCGATGTAGCAGAGCACGCCCTCGCCCTCGCGACCGATCTCGCGGAAGCGGTCCATGTCGATCGGGTCGCCGATCACGGGGGTGTGGTCGAGGCGCTTGTCGAGCCCGTAGATGATCGATCCCTCGGGGGTGTGGAGCACGGGGTTGATCGCGTCGATGATCGAGTGGGTGACGTTGACGAACTCGAGATCGAGCCCGTTGCCGATCTCCATCGACTCGCCCGGGTCCATCTTGACGAGGTCGTTGCCGACCCCGAACTTCTCCTCGCTCTCGATCTGCTGTTTGACGAGTTCGATCGTGAACGGCGTCGCCACCACGGGCGCGTCGTAGCGGTGGGCGAGCTTCGAGATGGCCCCGATGTGGTCGAGGTGGCCGTGGGTCGGGACGATGGCCTGGACTTCCCCATCCAGGTCGGACATGACCCGGTCGTCGGGGATCGCGCCCATGTCGATCAGGTCGAGACTGTGCATTCGTTCGGTTTCGACGTTGTCGTGGATCAGGACCTTCGAGAGGTTGAGACCCATGTCGAAGACGACGATGTCGTCGCCCGCCCGAACGGCGGTCATCTGTCGGCCGACCTCTTCGTAGCCGCCGATGGTTGCAATATCGATTTCCATGGTTAGTACTCCAGAGCCGCCCGCGAGCAGGGATGTTCCGCCGGCTGGCGAGGTCACGCGACCCGCCCGGCCGCCCCGATGCTCGGGGCGGTCTCTCGGATGTGCGTTGCTACGGGACGGGGGTGGTATAAACCCCGTGGCTCGCTCCCGGAACGATATGCCCGATTACGTCCGTTCGTCGGCGTCGGTCGCGCGTCCACCCGTCACCCCACCGGCGGTTTCGATGCCGCGCGCCACCCCGTCGGAGATGATCTTGTACTGGATGCCGAACGCCGCCCCGATGATGATCACGTAGCCGAGGATGCCGACGACGATGCCGACCAGCGCGAGGACGCCGCCAGCCGCGCCGACCCCCCCGCTGGCATCCCCGAACCCGCTCCCGCCGACACCGACGAGCGCGAACCCGATCGCAGCGACGATCCCCCCGAGGATCAGGATTCCGACGAAGTACGCGACCACGATGAAACCGTACTTGATGGCGGTAGTAATGTTGACACTTGACATACACCGAACGAAACACCGAGTGAGGGCATAGTTCTTCCTGCTCGATCCGGGTCCCGTGGTCGCTTTCCGGTCGGATCGACTACCCGATTCGCGTCCCTGCGGACTCGCCGTCGAGGAATCGGGGGAGGTCGTCGAGGCCGAACACCCAGGCCGGCGCGTCGAGCCCGAGCAGCGCCTCGACCTTCGCGCTCATTCCCCCGGTGACGTCGGTCGCGTCGCTCCCACCGAGCGCCGCCCGCACGTCCTCGAAGGAGTCGATGCGGTCGATGACCGCCCCGTCGGTGTCGAACACACCCGGCACGCCGGAACAGACGCCCACTCGGTCGGCATCGAGCGCCCTCGCGAGCACGACCACCAGTTCGTCGCCGCTCAGGATCGTCACACCTCGACCCACATGAGTGACCACGTCGGCCTGGACCACGGGGACGAACCCCTCGCCGAGCATCCTTGCGACGACGTCGGTCGCCAGCGAGAGTTCCCCGGAATCGTCGCGCGTGGCCGCCGAGAGGGGGTGGAGCGGGAGCGCCGGGACGCCGCATTCGCGGAGCGCGTCGAGCACCGCGTCGTTGAGCCGTCGCATCGCGTCGTGGACGGCGCGTGCGCCCGTCGCATCGTGACTCCCGGCCGTCGTCGTGATCCCGTGCTCGCTGGCGTGGTGGTGGCCGAAGCTCCCGCCGCCGTGGACCACGACGAGCTCCCCCTCGAACGCCGCCACCGCGTCCGCGGCGCGGTCAAGTGTCTCCGTATCGAGGGTTTCGGGGTTGGACTTGTCCGTGATGACGCTCCCGCCGAGTTTGAGCACCGCCGCTTTCGTCGCGGCTCGACTTTCCGTGTTCGGCTCGCCGGTCATCCGTCCTCCTGCCGGACACCCTCGGTGTCGAGTTCCGCGCGGAACGCCCGTTCGCACTCGGGGGTGTACCCGAGCGCCGTCGGGGTGTCCTCGGTCTCGTCGAGCGCGACGATACAGCCCCCACCCCCGGACCCGGTGAGTTTCGCCCCCCGTGCGCCCGCCTCGCGGGCCGCCCACACCATCGCGTCGAGCGAGCGCGAGGAGACCCCGAGCGCCGAGAGCAGACCGTGGTTGACGTCCATCAGCCGGCCGAGTTCGTCGACGTCGCCCGCGTCGAGTGCGCGCTCGCCGCGGCGCACGAGGTCGCCGATCGCCCCCACCGTGTCGGCCGCGAAGTCGTACTCCTCGCGGAGCGCCCGTACGCCCGCGACGAGTTCGCCGGTGTTGCCGGTGCCGCCGTCGTAGCCGACCACGAACGGGAGGTTCGGTGCGTCGATGGTCTCACAGTCGTCGCCCTCGACCTTCGCCGCGCCGCCGGTCGCCGAGCAGAACGTGTCGGCGCGCGAGGCTTCCCCGTCTTGAACCTCGTGTTCGACCCTGTAGGCGTGGTTCGCCACCTCCTTCGAACTGAGCTCGACACCGAGTTCGCGTGCCGTGGCGTCGATCCCCGCCACCACGACCGCCGCCGACGAGCCGAGACCGGCCCCCAGCGGGAGGTCGCTCTCGACGGTGACGTCGAGACCCACTTCGGGCTGGTCGGCGAGGTCGCGGGCACGGTCGATCGCGCCGTCGATGTAGCGCATCCCGAGGTCGAGCACCGACTGGTCGGTGGCCACGGTCGGTCGGTCGTCGGCCGGCCCCGCGTACTCGACGCTGAAGCCGTTGAGGTAGAGGTCGTGGGCGTGGACCCGGACCCGACTATCCGAGCGCCGGGTGGCTTCGACCCGTGCCCGGCGCTCGATCGCACACGGCACCGCGGGCTCGCCGTAGACCACCGCGTGTTCGCCGAAGAGATAGACCTTGCCGGGGGCGCTTGAGACCGCCATGCGCCCTCTCCGTCGGCCGGCGTATCAGTGTTTGTGGATCCGCTCGGTCGGCGACCGATCCGAACTATAGCAAAGCCTAATAGTTGAAGCGAACTGAGTTAATACATGACCGTTGTCAGCGTCTCGATGCCGGAAGAACTCCTCGAACGGATCGACACCTTCGCCGACGACCACGGCTACACCGGGCGAAGCGAGGTCATCAGGGAGGCGGGGCGCAACCTCCTCGGGGAGTTCGAGGACGCTCGGCTCGAGGACCGCGAGCTCATGGCGGTCGTCACGGTTTTGTTCGACTACGAGACCACCAGCGTCGAGGAGCGGATGATGCACCTCCGCCACGAACACGACGACCTGGTGGCTTCGAACTTCCACAGTCACGTCGGTAACCACTACTGCATGGAAATCTTCATCCTCGACGGCGACCTCGAGGACATCTCGACCTTCGTCGGGAAGATCCGCGCGACCCAGGACACGGTCTCGGTGGATTATTCGGTCATGCCGGTCGAGGACTTCGCCCGAACCCTCGGTTGAACGGCGCTCGATGCTCCTCGTTCACACCACCATTCCCGTCGATCCGGATCGCCGCGAGGAGGCGCTCGACGTGATCCGGGACCTCACCGAGCGCTCGCGAAACGAGCCCGGAACGGTTACCTACCGCGCGATGACCGATGTCGTTGACCCGAACTTGATCCGATTCTTCGAGCTGTACGAGGACCAGGATGCGGCCGAGGCACAGTCGGCGACGGATTCGTACGAGCAGTTCGAAGCGATGTTGCCGGAACTCGTCGACGGCGAGGTAGAAACGATGCAGGTCAAATTCGAAGGTCCGCCGGAAACGGTCCGCTTCGGGGTCGACGAACTGCAGTGAAATCGTTTCGGTAATTTTCTGTGGCGCTGCTGTGGTTTCCGCCCGGCGAAGCAGTGAAGTACTTCTAATCGCTCCGCTTACTAATGGTCAACCCACACGACGACCCGATAAAGCTGCGGTCGTCGCGTTACGAGGTGTGGCGCGAACGGTTCGTGGCGGAGCGCGACCGGATACTCGATGCCGTGGCTATCAATGACATCGAAAAGGATATCCTGCGGATCGAGCACGTCGGTTCAACGGCCGTTCCCGACTTTCCCGCAAAGGACATCGTCGACTTGGACATCGTCGTTGCTGACGACGCCGTCTCAGCTATCGCACGCACACTCGAAACTGAACTAGGTGGAACTCGGCACGAAAACACGAGTACGTGGCACCCGATCTTTCGCTCGCACGATGGTCAACGGTACAACGACCACGTGTTCGCCGTCTCCGGCAACAAATGGAAGACGAGTGTCGTGACCCGTGAGGTGCTGTGCGCCCATCGGGAGATCCGTGCTGAATACGCACGATTGAAACGAGAGCTCGCCACCGACCACGACGATCTGGCGGCCTACTCACGAGGCAAGACGGCCTTTATCGAACGCGTTCTCCGGGTCGGCCGGGAAGACGACGACTTGGAGTTCGATTTCGTCGTTCCCACTGTCGAGTAGCGGAGCAAAAGCAGTGGTGGAAACTTCCTCAGGAAGCGAAGTGCCGACTCAGATGCCTTCTTCGAAGTCGTCGAGCGCGTAGGTCGGCTCGCCGTCGGGCGAGCGGTCGAGCGTCTCGTTCGCGAGCAGCCAGTAGACAACCGAGAGCGCGCGACGACCTTTGTTGTTCGTCGGCACCACGAGGTCGACGTTGCTTACGGAGTTGTTCGAGTCACACATCGCGATCACGGGGATCCCGACGGTGACGGCCTCGGTGACGGCCTGGGAGTCACCGATCGGGTCGGTGACGACGAGGACGTCGGGTTCGATGTAGCCGTCGTAGTCGGGGTTCGTGAGCGTGCCCGGGATGAACCGACCCGTTCGCGCACGTGCGCCGATGGCGTCGGCGAACTTCTCGGCCGGGAACCGACCGTACTGGCGCGAGGACGCGACGAGCACGTTCTCGGGGTCGTAGTTCGAGAGGAAGTTCGCGGCGGTCCGAACCCGCTCGTCGGTGCGGCCGACGTCGAGGACGTAGAGGCCGTCCGTTCGGACGCGGTGGATGAACCGCTCCATGTCCTTGGTCTTCTGCTGGGTGCCGATGTGGACACCGGCTCCCAGGTAGTCCTCGACCGGGATCAGGAGGTCGGCCTCGTCGTCCGCCATGACGTCCTCGTCGAACGTCGGGCCGGTGTCTTCGGCCTCCTCGGTCTCGGCTGGCTGGTCGTCGGTCGATACGTCCGTGTCTGTGGGGTTCTCGGCGGGGTTCGCGCCGGCTTCGCCGGTCGGCTCCGCCTCGATGTCGCGTTCCGCCGCGTCGAGCCCCTCTTCGTTTTCGCTCATGCGGTTTCCTCGATTCTGATGAGTTCGTTCAACTTGGCTGTTCGCTCGCCGCCGACCGCGCCCGTCTTCACGAACGGGGCGTCGGTCGCCACGGCGAGGTGTGCGATCGTGGTGTCCTCGGTCTCGCCCGACCGGTGGGAGATAACGGGCGCGAGCCCGTTCTCCACACCGAGTTCGACCGCGTCGAACGCGTCCGAGAGCGTGCCGATCTGGTTGGGTTTCACCAGAATGGCGTTCGCCGCGGCCTCGTCGATGCCGCGCGCGAGGCGCTCGGTGTTGGTGACGAACAGGTCGTCGCCACAGACGAGCGTCTCCGAGCCCACCTGCGCGGTGAGGTCGGCGAACCCAGCGAAGTCCTCCTCGTCGAGCGGGTCCTCGACGTAGACGAGGTCGTACTCGTCCACGAGGTCCGCGACGTACTCGACCTGTTCCCCGGTGGTTCGTTCGGTGTCGCCGTAGCGATAGACCTCGTCGTCGGGGTCGTAGAGCTCGGCCGCGGCCACGTCGAGCCCGAAGCCGACCTCGAAGCCGACCTCGTCGGCCACCGTGTCGGTGGCCTCGGCGACGACCTCGAAGGCCTCCTCGTCGTCGATCGCGGGTGCCCACGCGCCCTCGTCGCCCTTCGCCGCCGGGATCCCGCGGTCGTCGAGGATCGAACTGACCTCGCCGTGGACCCGCGCGTTCGCGAACACCGCGTCGGTGACGCTCGGCGCACCCACGGGTGCGGACAGGAACTCCTGGATGTGGGTCGCTTCCTTCGCGTGTTCGCCCCCGCCGACCACGTTGCCGAGCGGCGTCGGGAACGAGTTGCCGCGGAAGGCCCCACCGAGATGCTGATAGAGCGGTGCGCCGAGGGTGTCGGCGGCGGCCTTCGCGCTCGCCATCGAGACCGCGACGGCGCTGTTCGCGCCGATCGTCCCGAAGTCGTCGGTGCCGTCGGCGGCCCGAAGCGCGGCGTCCACCGAGCGCTGGTCGCCGGCGTAGACCTGCCCCTCGATCCGCGGGACGGCGTGTTCGCGCGCCGCCGCGATTGCCTCGTCGGCGGGGAGCGACACGGCCTCGTGGGCCCCCGTACTCGCGCCGCTCGGGGCGGCCCCCCGACCGAACCCACCCGACTCCGTCGAGACCTCGGCCTCGACCGTGGGGTTCCCACGCGAGTCGAGGATCCGCCGGAGCCGGACCTCGGTGATGAGCGTCACTGCTCGCCCCGCCAGACGGTGAACGGCAACACGTCGGCGTCGTACTCCTCGGCGGCGATCAGTATCGGCTCGGTGCTCTCGGTCTGGACCAGCACCGGCGCGCCGTAGGCGATCTGGAGCGCACGTGCGCCGATGATCCGGGCCTTCTCGTATCGGTTGTAGCGTTGGTTCGCCATCGACATCACTGGTAGGGAGCCACGATGTCCACGAGGTCGGTGTGCGAGACGAGCATCCGCCGACAGCAGTGGCGTTTCACACCGAGGTCGTCGAGCACGTCACCGGGGTCCTCGCCGTCCTCGATCCGCGACTCGAACGCCTCCCAGTGTTCGCCGACGACGCTCCCGCAGGTGAAACACCGCACCGGAACCATCATCGTCGTCGTCCCCCTGTGCTCGTGTTCATGTTATCGGTAGGATTTCTGGTAGCGCGCGCGTGCGCCGGGACCGCCCCACTTCTTCGACTCGGACTGGCGGACGTCGTTCACCAGCAGCGACCGGTCGAACTCCATGTAGGCGTCGCGGAGCTCGGCGTCGTTGGTGTGCTGGACCAGCCCGCGGGCGATCGCGGTCCGGACCGCGTCGGCCTGGCCGACCGTCCCGCCGCCCGAGACGTCGACCGAGATGTCGACCTCCTCGCGCTGCTCCTCGGCGAGCCGGAACGGTTCGAGCATCTTCAGCCGCGCGAGCTCGGGTTCGGCGAGCTCGACGGGTGCCGAGTTGACTCTGACGCGACCCTCCCCGTCGGAGATCGTCGCGCGGGCGATGGCGGTCTTCTTCTTGCCTGAGGTGTTGGTTACCATTGATGTATCACCACGTGACGTTCGCGCCGAGGTTCTTGCTGACGTCGCCGAGCTGGACGAACTTGATGTTCGAGAGCCGGTCGAGCGAGGTGTCGTCGAGCACCTCGCTCCCCTCGAACGGGTTGCCGACGTAGACGCGGACGTTCTCGAAGGCCTCGCGACCGCGCGGCCGCTTGTACGGCAGCATGCCGCGGATCGAGCGCTTCATGATCCGGTCCGGCCGCTTGGGGTAGCGCGGTCCCTGGTCGGAGCCGAGCCCCGCGCGGGTCTCGAAGACCTCCATCACGTCGTCGTCGCTGCCGGTGATGACGGCCTCCTCCGCGTTCACGACGGCGATACGTTCGCCGTCGAGTGCGCGTTCGGCCACCTGACTGGCCACCCGCCCGAGGATGCAGTCCCGGGCGTCGACCACGATGTCGGGTTCGAATTCTGCACTATTCATCGGATCACCCGCACGTTCGAGCCCTCGGGGTTCGATTCGATCGCGTCTTCGAGCGCGACGTGCTCTCCCACCTGATCGATCTTGGTCTCGGCCGTCCCCGAGAAGTCAACCGCCGCGACGGTGACTGGCTTCTGGAGGACGCCGCTCCCGAGCACCTTCCCCGGGACGACGACCGTCTCGTCTTCTTTCGCGTAGCGTTCGATCCGCCCGAGGTTGACCTCGGCGTGGGTCCGCCGGGGTTTCTCGAGGCGGTCGGCCACGGCCTGCCAGACGGGACTCTCCGTCTCGCGCGCGACCGACTCCAGTTCGTCGATGAGACTCGTGAGCCTCGGATTGGTCTTGCTCATACTATCACTCCGAAAAGAGCATGCAGGGAGCAGGATTCGAACCTGCGAACTCCTACGAGACAGCGCCCTGAACGCTGCGCCGTTGACCTGACTTGGCTATCCCTGCACGCGAAACCGTCTTTCTCCTGTCCCCACAAACCAGTTTCGGTCGTCGCGAACGCGGGGCTCGTCGACCCTCGCGCCACCGCGTTCGACCGGGACCGGTTCGTGGGGCGATACATTACAGCTGAACCGCCTCGCGGAGTTCGTTCGCGCGGTCGCCGAGCGAGTCGACGGCCGCGAGCACCAGCTCCTCGACGCTCATCGACCCGTCGGTTTCGACGTGGAAGACGAACGCGTTCGGGACATCGGTCACCTCGAGCTCCTTGCCCGGGTACCGGTTCGTGAGGTCGCTACCGAACTCCTCGGTCGGGACCAGCTCGCCGTCGTCCTCGATCACGCCGCGGAGGATGTTCGGCTCCTCGTCGGCGAACTCGTCGGCGTCGCCGGCCACCTCGACGTGCTGGAGGTGGCGGTAGCCGACGGCCACGCCGCCCTGGTGTTTGGCGTGGCTCTTCCCGCTATCGAGCACGGCTTCGGCCTCGACTTCGAGGCGCTGGTCCTCCTTCAGGTCGATGATCGGGACGTTCTGCTCGGCGGGTTCGACCATCGAGTCCGCGCTCTGGAGGTCGCCCGAGTAGGCGGTGTCGGGCCCCGAGACGTCGAGCCCCAGGGTCACGCTCTCGCCGACCTCGAACTCGTGGGGCGGGGCCGAGAGGGGCACCATCCCGAGCCGATGGCCGATCTGCTCGTCGAACATCACCGACGAGTTCTCGATCACTCTCACCGTGTCGATCGAGAGCGTCGGCACGTCCGCCACCATCGCCCGCCGGATCCCGTTGGCGAACGCCGGCGTGATCCCGCGAACGAGAAAGCGCGCCTCGCGCTCGTCGACGTCGATGAACTCGACCTCGTAGTCGGTGGTGCTCATTGGTTAGAACCCGCTGGATTTGGGTGCGCGTGTGCCGTCGTGTGGGATCGGCGTGACGTCCTCGATCCGGCCGATCTCGAGCCCGGCGCGGGCGAGCGCGCGGACGGTGGCCTGTGCGCCCGGCCCGGGGCTCTTCTGGAGGTTGCCGCCGGGACCGCGAAGCTTGACGTGGACGCCCTCGATACCCTGGGCGAGCACTTCCTCCGCGACGGTCTCGGCCATCTGCATTGCCGCGTATGGCGAGGCTTCGTCGCGGTTCTGTTTCACCACCGTGCCACCGCTCGACTTCGCGAGGGTCTCGGCCCCCGTGAGGTCCGTAACGGAGATGATGGTGTTGTTGAACGAGGCGTGAACGTGGGCGACGGCCCAGCGGTCCTCGTTGCCCTCGTTGGCGCTCATTCCTGCCCCTCCGCACGTTCGGGATGCAGTTCGTCCGCGAGCGAACTCCCCTCGTCGAAGGCGACCCGGTCCTCCTCGGTGGTCGAGACCTTCCGGGAGGGAGCCGTCACGCGGCTGTCGCCGATCACGATGTGACCGTGGGAGACGAACTGACGTGCCTGCTTCGGCGTGTTCGCCAGGCCGTTGCGGTAGACGACGGTCTGGAGCCGGCGTTCGAGCACGTCGGTGGTGTCGAGGCTCAGGACGGCGTCGATCGAGTCGGTCTCGTTGAGGATGCCGAGGCGGCGGAGCCGGTTCAGGAACGGCTCGCCCTCGCGCTCGGCCTCCTCGGGGTCGCCCTGTGCGTTCCCGAGCAGCCGTCGGGCCTCGCGACGGAAGTCACGAAGCTCGGACTCGGCTCGCCAGAGCTCCTCCTTGTTCTTCAGGCCGTAGCGACCCATCAGCCCGGACTCCTCGGCGATGCGCTCGCCCTGGAACGGGTGGTTCGGGGTCTCGTAGCCCTTGGTGTTGGTGCCAAGCGCCATCTACCCTTCCTCCTCTTCCATCTCTTCCTGGAGGGCCTCGACGTTCACGCCGATGGTACCCTCCGAGCGGCCGGTGGACTTGGTGCGCTGGCCGCGAACCTTCTGTCCGCGGTTGTGGCGCACGCCTTTGTAGGAACTGATCATCTGCATTCGGTTGATGTCCTGCTGTCGCGTCAGCGAGAGGTCGTTGCCGACCTCGTGGGCCGCCTCGCCCGAGAAGTAGTCCTTCGGGCGGTTGACGAGCCACTGCGGCACCTCGTCGGCGAGTCCCTCGACGCCCTCGATGATGGCGTCGACGGCGTCGTCGTCGAGGCGACCGAGGGTCGCCGTCTTGTCGACCTCCGCCTGCTCCGCGATGATGCGAGCGGTTCGCCTGCCGACACCGTTCATGCCGGTCAGCGCCCGCTCGACGCTTTTCGTGCCGTCGAGGTCGGTCTGGCCGATCCGGACGAAGTAGCGGATGTCCTCCTCCTCTTCGTCCTCGGCCGGTGTGTCTGGGTCTTCTGCACTCATGCGTTGATCCGTGATGCGTCGTGGCGGGGATTCGAACCCCGGAGGCTGTGCGCCACAGAGTTAGCAACCCTGCGCCTTGGGCCAGGCTTGGCTACCACGACACTCGTGTGGTTGTATTGTCGCCCTCCCGGACTCGGGGCCGGTCCCCTGCAGTACGTCGTAGTGGTTCTATTTCGATGCGGGTATTTAACCCCCACGAAACACCCGCCGCGTGGTTCGACCTCGGATCGGCCGCTTCCCAACCCTTATCGCTCGTCCGGCGCTACCCGCGCCATGAACGTATCCGACGTGCAGGACCTCCTCTCGAACGTCGAGGACCCGGATCTCGGTGACGACATCGTCTCGCTCGGCCTCGTCAACGACATCGAGGTTCGGGACGAGGTCGCGCACATCTCGCTCGCGCTCGGTGCGCCCTACTCGCCGAACGAAACCGCCATCGCGGGGCGGGTGCGCGAGGTCTGTGCCGACGCGGGTATCGAGGTCGACCTCACCGCGAGCGTCGAGCGGAGCCAGGACGTCCTGCCGGGCGTGAAGAACGTCATCGCGGTCGCGAGCGGGAAGGGTGGGGTCGGGAAGTCCACCGTCGCGGTGAACCTCGCCGCGGGGCTCTCGGAGATGGGGGCGCGCGTTGGGCTGTTCGACGCCGACATCTACGGCCCGAACGTTCCCCGGATGGTCAGGGCCGACCAGCGCCCACAGGCCACCCCGGAGGAGAAGATCGTCCCGCCCGAGAAGTACGGCATGAAGCTCATGAGCATGGACTTCCTCGTCGGTCAGGACGACCCCGTGATCTGGCGCGGCCCGATGGTCCACAAGGTCCTCACCCAGCTCTTCGAGGACGTCGAGTGGGGCGCGCTGGACTACATGGTGGTCGACCTGCCCCCGGGCACCGGCGACACCCAGCTCACCATGCTCCAGACCGTTCCGCTCGCCGGGGCCGTCATCGTCACCACGCCGCAGGACGTCGCCATCGACGACGCGCGGAAGGGCCTCGAGATGTTCGGCAAACACGAGACCCCCGTGCTGGGGATCGTCGAGAACATGAGCGGGTTCGTCTGCCCGGACTGCGGCGCAGAACACGACCTCTTCGGGAAGGGCGGCGGTCGCGCGTTCGCCGAGGAGGTCGAGATGCCGTTCCTCGGGGAGCTCCCGCTCGACCCCGCCGTTCGGGAGGGCGGCGACGGCGGTTCACCGGTCGTGCTCGACGAGGGCGACACCGCCGACGCCTTCCGGAACCTGACCGAGAACACCGCGAACAACGTCGGGATCGTCCACCGCAACCGACTGGTGACCGGTGACCGTGGTGAGCCGTCGACGCCGGACGCACCGTAACGCGACGGCGCACCCACGAAGTAGTCTCGTACGAACGGACCGACGCGACGGCGAAGCGGATCGATCTGGGCAACTCGGTTTCTTCAAGGGTCACTGAGTAGTCATCTTCCGTTCCAGATGGTGCGTAACGTGGCCCCAGCCGGTCTAACTGCTTTCCAGTCCGTCTACCGTCGCTATTGATGAGCTGTGACGACCAAGGGGGATCCATGGCCGCGCTCATCTACGTCGTCAGCCACTCGCTCGACGGCTACATCGCCGACGAGAACGGCAACTTCGACTGGTCGGAGCCGTCCGAGGACGCACACGCCTTCTTCGACGACCACCAGCGATCGGTCGGCACTTCCCTTCTCGGCCGTCGTATGTACGAGACGATGCGGGTGTGGGACACCGTCGTCCTCGACGACCTCCCCGCAGTCCAACGCGAGTTCGCCGAGGCGTGGCGGGCGACCGACAAAGTCGTCTACTCGACCACCCTGGACGCCGTGCCGGAATCGCGGACCCGACTGGAGCGGACGTTCGACGCCGACGCGATACGAACCATGAAAGCCCAGGCCGACCGCGACCTGTCTATCGGTGGGGCCGGACTCGCTGCCGAGGCCATCCAGGCAGGGCTGGTGGACCGCTATCGACTGCGCATCGTCCCGACGATCGTCGGCGGGGGAATCCGAGCCCTCCCCGATGGAGTGCGGGTCGACCTCGCTCTCGACACGACACGTCGGTTCGACGACGGCTCCGTTCTCGTCGACTATCGCCGCCGGTGACCGAGCCGGCATCGACGGACTCCGAAAAGCGGTTCGCGACCGTCAGTTGGCCGTCTCGGCGGTCCCGCGGGACCGGCCCGCGTCCTGGAGCTTCCCGATCCGCCAGCGGAGGACCGCGACCGTGATCAGCCCGACGACGAGCGCCCCGTTCATGATGTAGAGCGCGCTGGTGTAGCTTCCCGTGGATTCGAGGATCGCGGAGGCGAGCTGCGGTCCGGCCACCCCGGCGAATCCCCACGCCGTGAGCGCGTAGCCGTGGATCGCGCTGACCTCCTGGGTGCCGAAGAGGTCGCTGAGGTAGGCCGGGAGGCAGGCGAAGCCACCGCCGTAGCAGGTGATGACGAGGAAGATGAGCCCCGCGAGGAGCCAGACGCCCGCGACCTGTGGCATCACGAAGAAGGCGACGATCTGGATGGCGAAGAACGCCGCGTAGGTCGTCGTCCGGCCGATGTAATCCGACAGCGAGGCCCACACGATGCGGCCGCCGCCGTTGAAGATCCCGATGTAGCCGGTGATGAACGCCGCGGTCGTCGCGCTCGCACCGGCGATCTGCTGGAGCATCGGCGAGGCGAACGCGAGCAGCATGATCCCCGCGGAGACGTTGATGAAGACGATGAGCCAGACCATCCAGAACCGCGGCGAGGTGCGCGCCTCCTTCGCGGTGAGGTTGCTGATACCGTCGAGCGCGCTCTTCGCTTCCTCCTGGTTCTCCGGGGTGTCCTCTATCCCCTCGGGGAGCCAGCCCTCCGGCGGTTTGGCGAGATAGCTCGCGCCGGCGGCCATCAGGACGAGGTAGAGAACGCCGAGCGCGTAGAACGTCGTCGCGACGCCGACGGACTGGATGAGGTAGTTCCCGAGTGGACCGGTCAGCAGCGCCCCGGCACCGAAGCCCATCACCGCGAGGCCCGTCGCCATCCCGCGGCGGTCGGGGAACCACTCGACGAGCGTTCCGATCGGCGTGATGTAGCCGAGTCCGAGCCCCATCCCGCCGACGACCCCGAACGTGGCGAGGAACAGCGGGAGGCTCCCGAGCTGGACGCTGAGCCCCGATCCGACCATCCCGAGGCCGTACAGCACCGCCGCCGCCAGCCCGGATAACCGCGGGCCGTACTTCTCGACGTAGCTCCCGAGGAAGGCCGCCGTGATCCCGAGGACGAAGATCGCGATGGAGAACGCGGTCGTCACGCTCGACGTCCCCCACCCCTGGGCTTCGTTCAGCGGGATCTGGTAGATGCTGTACGCGTAAATGCTCCCGATCGAGAGGTGGATCGCGACGGCCGACGCGGCGATCAACCACCGGTTCTTGGTCGCCTCCGTTGATGACATCGACTATCGTGGAGGCTGGGGACCGTAATGATTTTCGATAACGGAAAAAGACCGTCGGTACACGCACACTCATGCCGCCTCGACGAGCCGCGATCGCTCCTCACGTCGGCTCGCTACGACGGGAACCGAAGCGGATGAGGAAACCGGTCGCGGGCGACCTTACTGGAAGGTCTGCCCGATCTCGGGTTCGTTGTTCGCGGGTTCGCCGGCGTTGAACCGGGACTCGATCTCCTCGTAGCGCTCCCTGGTCTCGGCGGTGACGCTCGGGTTGACCTCGTCGAGCGCCTGGTCGAAGTGCTCGACGCCGATCCGGACGTTGCCGACGTTGCCGACCAGGTCCTCGGGGTCGCTCATCTCGATGAGCTCGCGGGTCGCGGCCATCGCGGCCTCGCGGGTGACGGCCTCGATGTCCGCGCCGACGTAGCCCTCCGTTCGGCGCGCGAGGTCGGCGAGGTCGACGTCCTCGGCCAGCGGCTTGTTCCGGGTGTGAACCTCGAAGATAGCCTCCCGGCCCTCCTCGTCGGGCACCGGGACGTGGACGTGTCTGTCGAGCCGCCCAGGTCTGAGCAACGCGCTGTCGATCAGGTCCGGTCGATTCGAGGTCGCGATCACCACGACGTCCTCTAGCTCTTCGAGCCCATCGAGCTCGGTGAGGAGCTGCGAGACGACGCGCTCGCCGACGCCCGAATCGTTGGCGTGCTGGCCGCGCTCGCCCGCGATCGAGTCGATCTCGTCGAAGAACACGACCGTGGGTGCGTTCTCGCGGGCCTTCGAGAAGACCTCGCGGACGCCCTTCTCGGACTCGCCGACGAACTTGTTGAGGAGTTCGGGGCCCTTGATCGAGATGAAGTTCGATTGGGCCTCGTTGGCGACGGCCTTCGCGAGCAGGGTCTTCCCCGTGCCCGGCGGGCCGTACATCATCACGCCCTTCGCGGCGTTCATGTCCATCGCCTCGAACACCTCGGGGTAGTCGAGCGGCCACTGCACCGTCTCGCGGAGGCGTTCCTTGGTGTCTTCGAGCCCGCCGACGTTCTCCCAGCTGGTGTCGGGGACCTCGACGAACACCTCGCGGAGCGCGGACGGCTCGATGCCCTTCAGCGCGCTCTTCATGTCGTCGCGGGTGACCCGCAACGATTCGAGCACCTCGGCGTCGACCTCCTCCTCGTCGAGGTCGAGCTCGGGTCGAATTCGCCTGAGGGCGTTCATCGCCGACTCCTTCGCCAGCGATTCGAGGTCCGAACCGACGAACCCGTGGGTGTTCTCGGCGTAGGTGTCGAGGTCGATCCCCTCCTCCAGCGGCATCCCGCGCGTGTGGACCTGGAGGATCTCCTTTCGGCCTTCCTTGTCGGGCACGCCGATCTCGATCTCGCGGTCGAACCGGCCGCCGCGCCGGAGCGCGGGGTCGATCGCGTCCACGCGGTTGGTGGCGGCGATCACGGTGACCTGGCCGCGCTCTTCGAGCCCGTCCATCAGGCTGAGGAGCTGGGCGACGACCCGGCGCTCGACGTCACCCGAGGTGTCGTCGCGTTTGGGGGCGATCGAGTCGATCTCGTCGATGAAGACGATCGCGGGTTCGTTCTCCTCGGCCTCGTCGAAGATCTCCCGGAGCTGTTCTTCGGACTCGCCGTAGTACTTCGACATGATCTCGGGGCCCGAGATGGTCTCGAAGTGGGCGTCGATCTCGTTGGCGACCGCCTTCGCGATCAGGGTCTTGCCCGTGCCGGGCGGGCCGTGGAGCAGGACGCCCTTCGGCGGGTCGATGCCGAGCTGCTTGAAGAGCTCGGGGTGGCGCATCGGGAGCTCGATCATCTCGCGGACCTGTTCGAGCTCGCGGTCGAGGCCACCGATGTCCTCGTAGGTCACGGAGGGCGTGCTGGCGGTGTCGTCGCCGTCCTCGGAGACGATCTCCTCGGCGGGCTTCTCGCTGACCTCGATCGTGGTCGTGTCGGCGACGATCACGGTCCCGCTCGGGGACGTCTCCGCGACTCGCAGCGGAATGCGCTGGCCGGAGTTCCCCGAGAACGGCCCGAAGCCGAGCGAGAACGGGATCGTCTGGCCCTGCGTGATCGCCTGTCCCGAGAGCTTGTCCTGGATGTAGGGGCCGATGTTCCCCCGGATCCGAAGGTTCTGGGGCAGCGCCACCGTCACCGAGTCGGCCGGTTTGACGTCGGCCTTCTCGACGCTCACGCGGTCGTCGATGCCCACCTGGGCCTCGCCGCGGAGCTGGCCGTCGATACGGATCACGTCACGACCCTGGTCGTCGGGGTAGCCCGGCCAGACCCGCGCGATCGCGCGGCCGTCGCTCCCCTCGATCAGGATGTAGTCGCCGTTCTCGAGCCCGAGCTCCTCCATCGCGGCGCGGTCGACGGCCGCGAGGCCGCGGCCCGCGTCCTTCTGCTTCAGCGGTTTGACTGAGAGCTTCATGTTATCGCGCCACCTCGACGGTAAGCACGCCGTTGTTGATGGTCGCTTCGGCCGATCCGGCTTCCCGGATCTCGAAGTCCGCCTGCTCGTCGCCGTGGACGAGCATCACGGTGCCGTCGACGATGTCGACCGTGATATCGTCGGCAGGGCCGAGGTCGGCGGCGTACACCACCCGGTCGGCGTACTCGTATCGCCGGAGTACGTCGTCCCGGTCGTCGAACTGCTGGAGTGTTGGTGTCATCCTAACCTCTGGTTAGTACTACTAGTATTTAAAACTTCCTCCGAAAGCGGGGTGCAACGCGACGAATTCCACGGATCGGTTGTGTTGTGGTTCAGGCTCGATCGAACTTGAGACTATCGCCCCGACGACGGGTTTTTGCGGCGTGGCTGGCTGGTGTGGGTGTGAGCTTCGAGGACGAACTCGCCCGCGCCCGCGACCTCGACACGTCGAAATTGGCCGATGCCATCGAGACGATGGGATTCGAGTGCACCCGCTGTGGGGCGTGCTGTAAGGCCGCCGACGGACCCGACGGCCACGAGGACCACACCGCCACGGTCTTCCCCGACGAGGTGCGCGACCTCCAAGACGCGACCGGTCGGGAGTGGCGCGACGTCGCCCGCCCGATGCCGTACGGAGTCGAACCCGGTCCCGACGGCCCGACGGGCGAGACCTTCGAGTGGGCGCTCGAAACCACCGGCTGTGGTGACTGTAGCTTCTACACCGAACGGGATGGAACGGGTGCGTGTACCGTCCACGAGGACCGCCCGCTGATCTGTCGGACCTACCCGTTCAGCGTCGCGCTCGACGGGACGAACCAGCCGATGGGTGCAGCGGTCGATCGAGTCGGCGCGGTGCGCGCCCACGAGTGCGAGGGGCTCGGACGCGACATCGACCGCGCGGACGCCGAGGCGCTCGCGGGCGCGCTCAAGACCCGCGCGGTCCGCGAACTCGAGGAGGCGATCGCGGTCCAGGACCGGTACGAACCCGCCCCCGACGCCGACGGTGTGGTGGTCCACGATTCGGAGGGCGCGAAACGACCCGACGGGACGCGGCTCGACGGCGAAGACGAACGGGCCTCCGACGAGTAGCGGGACGTTTATTCGATGCCCGATGGTACGACCGACTCGATGAACGACACACACGGCATCGGCGAGACCCCCTCCTGTCCGTCCTGTGGTTCGGGCGACGTCGAACGTATCGAGGGCGGTGCCGCCGGCATCTACCGCTGTGCGAACTGTGACGAGGAGTTCGACGCGAACGACGACGACGACCACGCCAAAAGCGAGCCCGGCCAGGAGAACTGAGGCGGCCGGCCGCCGACTCGTCGGTGTACGTACGAAGCGCCCTGACCGCAACGGACGACCTACTCGATTATCTCGCCCACCGCGAAGTTGGATTTCACTTCGGTGACCTCGACCTTGACCTGTTCGCCGACCTCCGCTCCGGGGACGATGATGACGTAGCCCCGCTCGACGCGGGCGATACCGTCGCCCTGCTTGCCGATGTCCTCGACCTCGACGTAGCGCATCTCGCCGACGTCGACCGGCGGCTGTGGCTCGGTCGAGGGGCGGTTCGACGACGACGATGACCCGCTCGTCCCGCTCTCGACCGACTCGCGCGAGATCAGCGCCACGCGATAGGTCTCACCCGTCTCGATCGAACCGGTATCGACCTCGCGCCGCGGCACCTCGACGGTGTAGGTGTCGCCGGTCTCGGAGACATCAGCGTTGAACAGACACAGGAGTTTATCAGAGATTTCCATCACGTAGTGCTCCGTTCGCGTCTCTGGAGCGGAGGACCAAAGAACTACCGCTCACCGACGAGCCCGAAAACGAGGGCTCGAGGGCGTTACCCGCACGTACCATCCCCCGGAGCTCGGAACGACCTCGCGGCCCACGACCATCGCCTCGACCGTTCCATGAGGACGAAAACCGACGGACGGCGGCCGGATTACCCCACCGTACCAAACCCCGTATGTACGCCGCCTCGGTAGAGAGACTATGGGCGCTACCACCGCGGCGATGCCCGCTCTCAGCGAGAAACAGCGACGGATCTTCGAGTACCTCCGCGAGCACGTGGCCACACGAACCTACTTCAAGTCCCGCCTCATCGGCGAGGCGGTCGGGCTCTCGGCGAAGGAGGTCGGTACCAACATGACCGCGATCCAGAACTCCGACGGGCCGCTCTCGGTCGAGAAGTGGGGCTACTCCTCCAGCACCACTTGGAAGGTCACCAGGTGAACCGAACTATCCGTCGACGCTGATGTACCGGTCGGCCTCGCGCGCGAACTGGAGCGTCGCGACGTCGAACGAGTTGGCGTATCGAACGAGCAGCGTCAACAGGAGCTCCGGACGGACGAGCGCGTAGCCCTCGCCACGCGAGAGCACCCCCGCATCCTCGAGGTCGGCGGCGTGTTTGCTCACCGTCGGCCGCGAGACCCCGAGGTCGGTGGCGAGGTCGCTCGCGCTCGCGTCGGGGTCGCGAAGCAGCGCGATCACCATTCCCCGTGGCGTCTCCCGACGGAGGACGCCGAGCGCGACCTTCTCGAACGCGTCGAACTCCCGGGCGGGGAAGTACCGTCGGTAGTCGCCGTCGCGGTCGCTCTCGACGACCGCGTCGTTTTCGAGCCGCCGGAGGTGGTGTTGGGTCTCGCCGGTTCCAAGCTCGAGGTCGTCACGAACCTTCGAGAAGTGCGCGCCCGGCGTCGCCGCGAGGTAGCCCGTGATGGCGTCGCGGGCGTCGCTCTCGTCGTCTTCGTCCCTGTCGGCGAGGCGCGCGAGCGGCCCGACCGCCCCGACGGCGGCGAACCGCCGGAGCGTCGCGCGTTTTCCCTCGTCGACCTCGGGGTCGCCCATTGGTACTGCCTCGGGATAGGCAGATAAAACGGCTTTGACTGTGTGCGCGTCGACTCAGTTCGTCTCGGGTTCGAGTTCCTCGTCGCTCGCCTCGGTCGAGTCGGGCCCCGATCCGGTCCCCGTCGGCTCGTCCATCTCGGCGATGACGTCGTCGGGGTCCTGGATGTCGGTGGTGGCCTTGCCGGTCTTGATGGCTTCGGCCTCCTGTTCCATCTCCTCGACATCGAGTTCGGCCTCCTCGTCGATGTTGCCGAGGATCTCGTCGATGTTGTCGAGCCCGATGAGTTCGCGTGTCTCGGCGTCGAAGTCGAGGCTCTGGAGGTCGTCGTTGCTCTCGGTGACGTCGCTGCCGGGGAGGTGTTTGCCGTACCGCCCGAGCATCGAGGTCAGCTCCTGGGGCAGCACGAACGTCGTGGACTCGCTTTCGCCCATCGACTGGAGGGTCTCCATCCCGCGCTCGATGACCGCGCGTTCGCCCATCGACTCGGCGGACTTCGCCCGGAGCACCGTCGAGACCGAGTCACCCTGGGCCTCGAGGATCTGGCTCTGCTTTTCACCCTGGGCGCGGATGATGTTCGACTGCTTCTCACCCTCGGCGCTCTCGACCGCGCTCCGGCGTTCACCCTGGGCTTCGAGGATCATCGCACGGCGACGGCGCTCGGCGGAGGTCTGCTGTTCCATCGCCTGCTGGACGTCGGGCGAGGGGTTGACCTCCCGGACCTCGACCGACTCGACCCGCACACCCCACTCGTCGGTCGGCTCGTCGAGGTCCCGTCGAATGCGGCTGTTGATCTCCGAGCGCTTGCTCAGCGTGTCGTCGAGGTCCATGTCGCCGAGCACGGCGCGGAGGGTGGTCTGTGCGAGGTTCGAGACCGCGCGCTTGTAGTCGTCGACTTCGAGGAAGGCCTTCTTCGCGTCCATGACCTTGATATAAACGACTGCGTCGGCGGTCACCGGCGAGTTGTCGCGGGTGATCGCCTCCTGACGGGGGACGTCGAGGGTCTGGGTCCGCATGTCGAACGGGTAGGTGTTGCTGACGAACGGCGGCACGAAGCTGATGCCGGGTTCGAGGAGTTTTCGGTAGTCACCGAGCACCGTCAGCGCGCGTTTCTCGTACGCGTTGACGATCTCGATCGAGCTGTAGACGGTTGCGACCGCGACCAGCAGGAGGAGCAGGACGACGATGGCCGGGAGGAGAGCGCCGACCTGCAGCGGTTCGAGTAGCATCTCGCTCTGAATGTCAGAATCTCGGAAGCATAAGCGTTCCGACGGTGTTCATCGCCGCCCTCTCAAGCGGTCTCGCGCTCGCGCTCGTCGGCCGACTCCTCGTGCCCGCGGGCCAGCGCCCGGTCGATCTCGTCGTCCTCGATCATCGAGAGCGACTCGACGGTCACCACGTTGCCCCCGCCGGGGTCGGTGACCAGCACCTCCTCGCCCTCCTCGATCTCCCGGTCGAGCGCCCGGGCGGCGTAGTAGGGGTTGAAGCCCCCCTCGTCGAGTTTGACCTCGCCGCTGCTGTGGGTGATGCGTTCGGTAGCGCGCCCGGTCTTGCCCCGGAGCGCCGACGAGTCGCTCGTCCGGCCCGACCCCTTCCCGCCGTAGAAGTCGAACTCCCGGTAGACGTAGAACGCCGCCGCGCCGCTCGCGATCACGACCGGCGCGAGCACCGCCGCGAGGAACACCGGGGCGAGGAAGGTGCCGAGCGCCAGTCCGACGATGCCCGCGGTCAAGAGCGCGACGCCGAGTACCATCAGGTGCCCGCCGGGTGCCAACGCCTCCGCACCGACCAGTGCGAGCCCACAGATCAGGAGTACGAGCGGGAGCTGGTCCAAGACGAGCTCGGTCACCTGGAGGGGCAGCGAACCGAGGACCGCAGCCACGGCCGCGGTCCCGAGCGCCGGTATCATACTGAACCCAGGGCGGCTGTGCGATTAACTGTTGGGGACGGGTCAGACCCCGAGCAGGATCAACAGCGCCAGCGCGACCCCGAACACCACGAACAGCGCGTTCTCGAAGCTCGGCGACTCGGGTTCGATCTCCCGCCGAGTCTGCGCGTCGCCGAAGACGTCCGTGGCTTCGCCCGCGTCGCTCTCTTCGGGGTCTTCGAAGTCCTCGACTGAGTACTTCCACTCGTCGTCGTCCGCCATGGCTCGGCTACGAACCCGAAACGGAAGTGCGTACCGCCCTCGCCCGACATCCCTCCGGAGACCGTCGGTCCGACCCGACTACCGGATCTTCGTCCCCGGCGGGCTGTCGGCGTGGGTGGTGAGCAGGTCCGCGTCCTCGCCCGCCGCGAGGACCATGCCGTTGCTCTCGACACCGAACAGTTCGGCCTTCTCGATGTTCGCGAGCACCACCACCCGGGTTCCGGGCAGCGCGTCGAGGTCGTGGAGCTGTTTGATGCCCGCGACGATCTGGCGGGTCTCGGCACCCAGATCCACCTCCAGCCGTGCGAGGTCGTCCGCGCCCTCGATCCCCTCGGCGTGCTCGACCTCGCCCACTCGAACGTCGAGTTCGCCGAACGCCTCGAACCCGATCCGGTCGTCGGCGAGCGGTTCGATAGCGATGTCCTCCGATTCGTCGTCGGATGTCTCCTCGTCCGCCGATTCGTTGGCATCCGTCGTGTCCGAACTCTCGCTGGCCGCCGCGATCTGGGCTTCCAAACGCTCGTTGAGTTCGGCGACACGGTCGTCGTCGATCCCCTCGAACGGTTCTGTGGGTGCGTCGAAGGTTTCGGAGGGCGCGTCGAGCGCCGCCCCGACGCCGACCTCGTGGACGGAGCCCGACTCGTCGAGCTGGTCCCAGAGCCGTTCGGCGGTGCCGGGCATGATCGGCTCCGAAAGCACCACGACGGCCTTCGCGATCTGGACACAGTCGCGGATCACGTCGGCTCGTTCGGGGTCGTCGAGGTTCCACGGCTCGTGGCCCTGGATGTACTCGTTGCCGAACTGGGCGAGTTTGACGGCCGACTGCCCGACCGCCCTGACCGAGTAGTTGTTGACGCCCGCCCGGAAGTCCTCGATGGCGTCCTCGATGCGGTCCTCGACTTCCGCGGAGACGTCGGCGTCGGGCGTCCCGTCGTAGTTACGGTGGGCGAACAGCAGCGACCGATAGAGGAAGTTCCCGACCGTGCCGACGAGCTCGCCGTTGACCCGCTCGGCGAAGCGCTCCCACGAGAAGTCGATGTCCTGTTGGAAGCCGCTGCCGGTGGCGATGTAGTACCGATAGAGGTCGGGGTCGAACCCTTCGTCCAGATAGTCGTCGACCCAGACCGCGCGATCTCGGCTGGTCGAGAACCCCTTACCGTCGAGGTTGACGAACCCGCTCGCGAGCACCGCGCGGGGTTCGTTGTAGTCGACGCCGTGGAGCATCGAGGGCCAGAAGACGGTGTGGTGCTGGATGATGTCGCGGCCGATGACGTGGACGAGCTCGCCCTCCTCCTGCCAGGGTTCCTCCCAGTCGAACTCCTCCCGTCCGACGCGTTCGGAGTAGGCCTTCGTGCTCGACACGTACTCGACCGGGGCATCCACCCAGACGTAGAGCACGAGCTCCTCCTTGCCGGGGTACTCGATCCCCCAGTCGAGGTCGCGCGTGATACACCAGTCCTGGAGTTCGCCCTCGATCCACTCGCGGGGCTGGTTCCTCGCGTTCGCGGTGCCTTCCAGTCGGTCGATGAACTCGGTGAGATAGTCCTGGAAGTCCGAGAGCCGGAGGAACTCGTGTTCGCGGGTGCGGTACTCGGCGGGGTTCCCCGTGACCACGCTGGTCGGGTCCTCGATCTCGCCGGGTTCGAGGTGGCGGCCACAGCCCTCGTCGCACTCGTCGCCGCGGGCGTGCTCGCCGCAGTACGGGCAGGTCCCCTCGACGTACCGGTCGGGCAGGGGCTGGTCGGCCTCGGGGTCCCATGCGACCTCGATCTCCTGTTCGTAGATGTGGCCGCCCTCGTCGAGTTCGCCGACGAACGCCTGGGTGAGTTCGACGTTGGTCTCCTCACGGGTGTGACCGTAATTGTCGAACTCGATGTCGAACTTCGGGAAGGTTTCTTGATACTTCTCGTGGTGCCGGAGCGCGAACTCCTCGGGGCTGACGCCCTCCTCCCAGGCGTTGACCGCGACGGGGGTGCCGTGCATGTCCGATCCGGAGACGAACGCGGTCTCCTGGCCGAGTTTGCGGAGCGAGCGCGCCAGCGCGTCGCCGCCGACGTAGGTTCGGAGGTGGCCGACGTGGAGGTCGCCGTTGGCGTAGGGCAACCCGCAGGTGACCACCGCGGGGTGGTCGGTGGGGAACGTCTCGTGGCTCATACGTGTCGATACCTCGATGCGGGCCTAAAGCCCGGCGTTTTGGGTTTCGTTGGTTTCATGGGTGTGGTGACTGGTGGTCGAAAACGATACGGGAGACGCGCCGCGGTTCACCGCCCCGGTGGCCGGTCCGTGCTACCGAACCGGCGGCGAGGGCCGACTCCACCCGGCGCTCCAGACCGTCGTGCGCATACCGAACTGGAACACCGGTTTCACGACGGGCACTCGTCGCGCTGGACGGATAAGGGTAGGTGGTCCGCCCCTCGCGTACGCGAGCGGGCCCCGAGACCCGGTCACCACCAGAACTCGAAGGCCACCCGGAACGTGGCGTAGGCACCGATCGTCGAGAGCACCGGGACGACGTTCTGCATCACGATCACCCGGCCGGTCGTGCCGGGGTCGAACAGTTCGCCGGCTTTCGCGACTCGCTCTGGTTCCTCCTCGCCGATCGCGGGGGCGTCCTCGCCCGGCTCGTCGACGGCCAGCGCGTCCACCGAGAGCGGTGGCGTCCGCTCGCGGCGAACCTCCGAGACGGCGACGGTGCGGGTCGCTCGTCCCCAGCCCAGCCCGACGATCGACATCGTCGCGATGATGACGAACGAGGCGGGGATGCCGATCGCGGAGAGACCGATCACGATACCCGAGGAGATCACCGCGACGACGATGGCCGCGGTCAGCGGGAGCGTCGTGATGTCGTTGCCGAGCGTGTCGAGCGTTCGGCGGGCGATCGTGAACGCCCCGATGGTGACCGCGACACCGCCGAGTACCATCAACGGGTCCAGCGCGACGCCGGCCCCGTACAGCGGCGCGACCGCGTTCGCCATGTTCGACGTCCCCGCCGAGAACGCCATGACACACGCGATGGCGACGACGACGACCGTGCCCGCCAGCTCCCGGACGGTGGTGTTCGTCCCCCGCCGTGGCACCGGGACCGTCCCCGACCGATCGAGTTCGAGCAGGGCCCCCTCGGTCGTCGTGACCGCGATCCAGCTGTTGATCCTGGGATAGAAGTACCGACCGACCACCATCGAGGTCCAGAACCCCACGAGCGGGGCGACGATCCACCAGACCGCTATCTCGCCCATCACGGCCCAGTCGAGTTCGTTCGTTGCGATCCCGAGTCCGGCGATCGCCCCGACGGCCGTCATCGACGTCGAGGCGGGGGCCCCGGAGTAGTTCCCGACGAACAGCGCGCCGCCGATGAAGAACAACACCACGATGCTGGTCTCGATCGTGAAGACCCCGGGGTCGGTCAGGAGGTCCTGACCCAGGGTGTCCACGACCCGTCGACCGACGGTCCACGCGCCGAGGAAGAAGAAGACCGACATCAGCGCCGCCGCGGCGACCTTCGAGAGCACCCCCGCACCGACGGCCGGACCGAACGCTGGGCCGGTGTTCGCACCGCCGATGTTGTAGCCGACGAAGAGCGCGACGACGAGACCAACCACCAGAAGAGGTTCGACCATAGTCTATGAAGAGGCGAGTCCAGCTTATAACGGTGCGCTCGTCGACCGACGATCGTTCCCGCTCGGCGTAGTTCGAGATCCTCGCCACCGGACCGTGGATCCGGCGGCCCGGGAACCGATGTCGGGCGGTTCACGGTACACCTATCCCTGCAACCGTTCATAGTGTGTCTATGAACCCGAATCGCGTCGATTCGATCGTGGACCTCACCTACGGCGTGCTGATCTTCGCCGCGATAGCCCTGATCCTCACGGTCGGCACCGGCGTCGGTGTCGCGTTCGGACTGGGCGTGCTCGTCTCCTATGCGATCCACGTCGGGTGGAAGATGGCCCGGTTCGACCCGTACTGGATGACCGGGGAGGTCGACGAGCAGGTCGAAGAGACGGTCTCGGAGGAGGTCGGTCAGCGATTCGAGGAGACGGTCTCGGAAGAGGTCGACCGACGGGTCGAGGAGACGGTTTCGGAGGAAGTCGACCGACGAGTCGAAGAGACGGTTTCGGAAGAAGTCGACCGACGGGTCGAAGAGACAGTTTCGGAGGAAGTCGACCAGCGGGTCGAGGAGACGGTCTCAGAGGAGGTCGGCGAGGTCACGAAGCGGGTCGAGGAAGTGAACGAGCGCATCGACCGGCGACCGCGCGAGGACGAGGTCGAGGGGAAGATCAGCGAACTGACCGACGAGGACGACGAGCGCGAGGACAGCGGGTCGAACTGACTCGGAGATGGAGTCGGTCGGCCGGTCCCGCGGCGACGAACCCGCACCGCTCGGTCGCCTGGCTGGAGAGCCACATCGCTCGATCCCTCATCCGGAAACGATCCGGCGGAGACCGGTAACGAGGAAGCCGGCCCCGCCGACGGACAGCACCGCGGTGATCGCGTAGACGAACGGCGTGAGCGGTTCGACCGGATACAGGAACAGGAAGAACGACGCGCCGCCGAAGAGGAGCAGGGCGATACCGAGTGAGACGACGCCGAGTGTTCGAGTGTGCTCACCATCGGCCATAGGGGAACGAGTGCCGATGCCCTAATCCGGGTTGCGATACGCGCGTCCCCGGGGGACCCGTGTTCGCCCGCTACCCCCGTCCGCCGAATCGGCGTGAGAACGGACGGACGAAGCGGGGTTTCACGGCGAGAAGGGGATGGAGG
Organism: Halococcus salsus; assembly: GCF_009900715.1. Classification (NCBI taxonomy): domain Archaea; kingdom Methanobacteriati; phylum Methanobacteriota; class Halobacteria; order Halobacteriales; family Halococcaceae; genus Halococcus; species Halococcus salsus. The sequence continues at coordinate 155,676 of NZ_JAAAJC010000004.1, read as the reverse complement.
CTTCACAGCGAGAAGAACGGTGCGAGCACGCCCGCGACCACAAGCAGCCGGCCCACGCTGCCGACGAAGGTCGCGGCCGCGAACTTCGCGTAGTCCTCCTCGAGCACGGTGAAGGCGTAGATCGAGATCGTGTCCGGAAAGAAGGGGACACAGAGCGCGAGCGCGAGCCCGAGGTAGCCGTACTGTCTGGCGAGTTCGACCGTCCGGCGCTCGGACCACTCCACGATGTCGAAGCGCGACTCCCGGAGCCGGTCGATGACCGGACCGGACTGGCGTTTTGCCTCCTGACCGAGCGCGAAGGCGGCGACGCTGCCGGCGGCCTTGCCGAGCCCGCTCACGACGATCACGATGGCGAGGTCGACGGTGCCCGAGAAGCCGAACCCGAGCCCCGACTGGGCCGCGAGGAGGACGACCTCGCTCGGCAGCGGCAGGGCGATCGCGATGAGAAACGAGTAGACCGCGACGATCACCAACCCGAACGGCCCCGAGGCGGTCTCGACCGCGTGTTCGAGACCACCGAACTGGAGGACGTGTCCAGCGAGAATCGGCAGGACGACCGGCGGGAGGTACGTCACGGGCGACTCTGGGTATCTGTCGCACCTAAGTGTGGTGTTCCGAGGCGGAACGTGCGCTCACGGATCGCGGAACCGCACGAGCCGCGGGGTCGGTCTATCGGACGGTGTCGAGAACGAGCTTCTGCTCGACGCGCTTGACCTCGTGCTGGACGTCGCGGACGGCGTCGATGTTCGCGGAGATCGACGAGACGCCCTCGTTGACGAGGAACTTCACCATCTGTGGTTTCGAGCCGGCCTGTCCACAGATACTGGTCGAGACGTCGTGCTCGCGACAGGTCGCGATCGTCTGGCCGATGAGTTCGAGCACCGCCGGATGGAGTTCGTCGAACCGGTCGGCGACCTGGCCGTTGTTGCGGTCCACCGCGAGGGTGTACTGCGTGAGGTCGTTGGTACCGAACGAGGCGAAGTCGATGCCCGCGTCGGCCATCTGCTCGATGCAGAGCGCGCTCGCCGGCGTCTCGACCATCACACCCCACGACCGCTTCTCGGGGTCGATACCCACCTCTTCGAGCAGGTTTCGCCCCCGGATCACGTCCTCGACGTCGTTGACGAGCGGGAACATCACTTCGACGTTGTCGTAGCCCATACCGTAGAGCCGGCGGAAGGCTTCGAGCTCGTGGACGAAGACGTCGGGCCGGTCGAGGCTCCGGCGGATGCCGCGATAGCCGAGCATCGGGTTGTGTTCGTTGGGCTCGTCGTCGCCGCCCTCCAGCTGTCGGAACTCGTCGGTGGGCGCATCGAGGGTTCGAACCCGGACGGGGCGGGGGTAGAACTCGTCGGCCACGCCCTGGATCCCCTGGACGATCTCCTCGATGTAGGCGTCCTCACCGTGGTCGTTGATGTACTTCTCGGGGGTCTTGCCCGTCGAGAGGATCATGTGTTCCATCCGGAGCAGCCCCACCCCGTCGGCACCCGTCGCGGCGGCGCGTTCGGCGGCCTCGGGGATCGAGACGTTGACCTTCACCTCGGTCGCGGTCATCGGTTTGACGGGGGCCTGCGGGCGGACCTCCTCGACCGCGTCGCGCTCGTCGGTGGTGGCCGCGCCCTCACGGATGGTGCCCTTGTCGCCGTCGATCGTGATCCGCCGGCCGTCCTCGAGCTCGTCGGTGGCCGTGCTGGTGCCCACGACGGCGGGCACCCCGAGCTCGCGCGAGACGATCGCGGCGTGGGAGGTCATCCCGCCCTCGTTGGTGACGATCCCGGCGGCGCGCTTCATCGCGGGCACCATGTCCGGGGTCGTCATCTCGGTGACGATCACGTCGCCTTCGCCCACCTTGTCGAGCTGGTCGAGCTCGCTGACGACCGCCACGTCCCCGCTCGCGGTCCCCGGGCTCGCACCCAGCCCGGTCAGGATGACGTCGCTCCCGGAGCCGTTCGACTCCGACTGGGTCGCGACACCGCTGCCGTCGGCGACGCCCGCCTGGCTCTCCCCGGAGTCGGCGATGGTCGTGATCGGCCGGGACTGGAGCATGAACACCTCGCCGTCGATGATCGCCCACTCCACGTCCTGGGGGTCGCCGTAGTGGCCCTCGACCTGCTCGCCGATCGCGACCAGACTCTCGATCTCGTCGTCGTCGAGCACCTGGGCCTCGCGTTTCTCGTCGGGCACCGGCTGCATCGCGGTCTCGCCGGTCTCGGGGTCCTTGACGCACATCGTCTTCTTGTCGGCGATCGTGGTCTCGACCACGTCGCTGGTCTCGCGGTCGATCCGGTAGTTGTCGGGCGAGACCTCGCCCGCGACGACCGCCTCGCCGAGCCCCCAGGCCGCCTCGACGATGACCTCGGGTGCCCCGGTCGAGGGGTGTGAGGTGAACATGACCCCGCTCTTCTCGGCGTCGACCATCCGCTGGACGACGACGGCGATGTCGACGGCACGGTGTTCGAAGCCCTGCTGTTCGCGGTAGTAGATCGCCCGCTGGGTGAACAGCGAGGCCCAGCACTCCTTCACCCGCTCGACGAGGTCGTCGCGGGTGACGTTGAGGAAGGTCTCCTGTTGCCCCGCGAACGAGGCGTCGGGGAGGTCCTCCGCCGTGGCCGACGACCGGACGGCGACGAACGCCTCCTCGAACTCCCCGCCGTCGAGGTCGCCGTAGGTTTCGAGGATCTCTTCTTTCAACTCCTCGGGCATCTCGGTCCCGAGGATGAGCTCCTCGGCGCGCTCGGCCGCCGCCGCGAGCGCGCTCGAATCGTCGGAGTCGACGTCGACCGCCGCGAAGAGGTCGTCGTCGATGCCGGTCTCCTCGATGAACGAGCGATACGTCCCTGCCGTGACGACGAAGGCCGGTGGCACGGGCAGGCCGGCCCCCGCGAGCTCGCCGAGCGACGCCCCCTTGCCGCCGACGGCGTCGATGTCGTCCTTGCCGACCGCGTCGAGCCAGAGTACTGCCATCGTGGATCGTTACTCACTGACGTCGATAAAGAAGGTTCCGAACCCGAGAGGGGGCCGAACGCGGGACGGCTCGCTGGCGAGGTCGCGATACGGCGCGGCGCGACCGGCTCGGTCTCGAACGTATCGGTCGTGACCGACGGACCGGCATCACCGTTGTGCGTTCATGTGCCGGGAAGCGAGGTCGAGGCCGAGACGGGACGGTCGACGACCTCGGTCGCCGAAGACACAACGACTTAACACGTCCGACCGCGTTCGTCCGTCAGAGTCCATGTCAGAGCTTCCCGACGACTTCACGTGCACCATCACCAACTGGGAGTATATCTACGGTCGGTGTCGGGCCGTCGCGAACCAGGTCAAGCGCGCCGAGTACGAACCCGACGTCGTGGTCGCGCTCGCGCGCGGCGGCTGGTTCGCCGGGCGGTGTCTCTGTGATTTCCTCGGTCTCGACGACCTCACGAGCCTCAAGATGGAACACTACGTGGGAACCGCCCAGAAGACCGGGGAGCCGGAGATCCGCTATCCGATGCCCGAAGGGAGTGTCGAGGGCAAGGACGTCCTGATCATCGACGACATCGCCGACACGGGTGGGTCCATCGAGCGTGCTCACGAGTACGTCACCGACCGCGACCCCAACGCCGTCCGCACCGCGACGCTCCAGTTGCTGGGCACCAGCGAGTTCGAACCCGACTTCGTCGGCGAACGTCTCGACGAGTGGACCTGGGTGGTCTACCCCTGGAACTTCATCGAGGACATGGTCGACCTCGTGACCCGCGTGATGGGTGCGGAGCCGCGTTCGCTCGACGAGATCCGTCATCTCCTGGCCGAACACCACGAGATCGACCGGATCAGTATGGAGATCGCCCAACCGAACCGGATGGACGAGGTGCTGATCGAGATGGAGCGCCGTGGGGTGGTCGAAGCCGCCGGCGACGACGAGTGGCGGCTCGCGGAGGCCGCGGCATGATCGGCCTCATCGGCGGCAGCGGGATCTACGAGGCGCTCGACCTCGACAACGCCCACGACGAGCACATCGGGACGCCCTTCGGTTCCCCATCTAGCCCGATCACGATCGGCGAACTCGACGGCGAGGCGGTCGCCTTCCTCGCGCGCCACGGCCACGACCACCAGCACGCACCCTCGGAGGTCCCCTACCGCGCGAACCTCTACGCCCTGAAGGACCTGGGTGCCGAACGCGTGCTCTCGACCAACGCGGTCGGCAGCCTCCGCGAGGACCTCCCGCCGCAGAACCTCGTGGTTCCCGACCAGATCTTCGACCGCACGAAACACCGACAGAGCACCTTCTTCGACGAGCGGATGGTGGTCCACATGGGCTTCGCCGAGCCCTACTGCCCGCACATGAGCGAGCACCTCCTCGGGGCCGCCGACGACGTCCTCGACGACGGCGCACACGCGGGCGGGACCTACGTTTGCATCGAGGGCCCGCAGTTCTCGACGAAGGCCGAGAGCGAGTTCTACCGCGCCCAGGGCTGGGACATGGTCGGCATGACCACCGTCCCCGAGGCCAAACTCGCCCGCGAGGCCGAGCTCTGCTACGCCACCCTCGCCGGCGTCACGGACTACGACGTCTGGAAGGACGACAGCGAGGTGAGTCTGGAGGAGGTGCTCGAGAACGCCGAAGTCAACGAGGACAACATCAACGAGGTCGTTCGGGAGGCGATTGAGACGATGCCGGACGACCGCGACTGCGACTGCGAGCACGCCCTCGACGGCACGATCAACACCGCGAGCGAGGCGATCCCCGACGAGGTCCGCGATGGCGTCGACCTCTTCATCGGCGAGTACCTCGACTGAGCGAGCCGTTTGCGAGCGCAAGCCTTGCCCTCAGGACGGTCGGGGCCGTTTCACGTGATGTAATGGCCGATCCACTCGAAGGCAAGTCCGTCGGTATCGTCCTCGCACCCCGCGGCAGCGAGGAGGTCGAGTTCACCGAACCGAAGAGCGCCGTCGAGGACGCCGGCGGCAGCGTCGACGTGCTCGGCATCGAGACCGGCGAGGTCGAGACCGTCGAGGGCGACCTCGATCCGGCCGGCTCGTACGAGATCGAGAAGTCGTTCGACGAGGTCACAGTAGAAGACTACGACGGCCTCGTAATTCCTGGCGGAACCGTCGGCGCGGACACCCTCCGCGCGGACGATACGACTGTGGAGTTCGTCAACGACTTCTTCGAGACCGAGAAACCCCTCGCGGTGATCTGTCACGGCCCGTGGACCCTCGTGGAGGCCGACGTGGTCGACGGCCGGGAACTCACCTCCTACCACAGCCTCGAAACCGACATCCGAAATGCAGGCGGAAACTGGGTCGACGAGGAGGTCGTGGTGGACGAAGGTCTCGTGACCAGCCGCAACCCCGACGACCTGGAGGCGTTCTGTGACAAGGTCGTCGAGGAGATCGAAGAAGGCGAACACGAGGACCGCGAGACCGACGACGTCTAAGGGAGCGACCGACGACCGCCGATTTTTCGCGAACTATCGCTCCGTCAGGGTTCGATGACGGCCCGGAAGCGTGCCTCGCTGTTCATCATGCGTTCGTAGGCCTCCTCGGCCTCCTCGAGCGGGTAGGTCTCGACCATCGACTCCACGTCACGGAGCGCGCTGAATTCGAGAGTGTCCTGTGAGTCACGCGCGTCGCCGGAGGGCCACCCTGCGACGGATTGACGACTCGTGACGAGCGGCTGGACCGGCACCGAGAGGGGCTCGCCGGGAACCCCGACGGTGAGCAGCGTGCCGTCGACACCGAGGCCGCCCACGACCGACTCCATCGCGTCGGCGTGGGGCGCGGTCGCGAGCACGACCTTCGCGCCGCCGAGATCGGTGAGCGCCTCCGCGGGGTCCTCGGCCTCGCTGTCGACGTAGTGGTCCGCGCCGAGTTCGAAGGCGAGGTCGCGTTTGTCGGTGCCGCGCGAGACCGCGACGGTCTCGAAGCCGAACCGGCTGGCGTACTGCACACCCAGATGACCGAGGCCGCCGAGCCCCTGGACCGCGACGAGGTCGCCGGGTTCGGCGTCGGTGTTCCGCAGCGAGTTGAAGGTCGTGACGCCGGCGCAGAGCAGCGGTGCGGCCGCGGCGGCGTCGAGGTCCTCGGGCACCCGCGCGAGGGTCTCCTGGGGCGTGGTGAGGAACTCCGCGTAGCCGCCGTCGTGGTCGAAGCCCGTCACGTCGCCGTTCTCACACGCGATGAAGTCGCCGCGCCGGCAGGGCTCGCAGGTGAAGCAGTGACCGCCGTGCCAGCCGACGCCCACGCGGTCGCCCTCGGCGAAGCTCTCGACGCGCTCGCCCACCGCGTCGACGTGGCCGATCACTTCGTGGCCGGGGGTCCGCGGGTACTCGACGCCCGGCCACTGGCCCTCCTTCAGGAAGGCGTCGCTGTGACAGACCCCGCAGGCGTCGACCGCGACGCGAACCTCCTCGGGGCCCGGTTCGGGGACGTCGCGCTCGACCACCTCGAAGTCGGCCTCGGGTTCGGATACCTGTACGGCTCGCATCGAGTCCGATGTTTGACTCACAGTGGCGATCCGGCGCGGACGAGTTTAGGGATTCGTCCTGCGGTAACGGACGCGGGCGTCAACCCGACAGGCTACCGGCGTACGACTGGTCGCGTTCGACCACCGTCTCCGGCACGAAACGAACGAACGCGTACCGCTCGGCGACCTCGTCCAGATCCCGAAACATCTCGTCCCACGCCGATTCGTCGGGACCGAGGTACTGGGTGAGGAGCCGTTCGCCCCGGTCGCCGTCGAACGGTTCGACGCTCGCGCGGCCACGTAATCCGACGTGTTCGACCCGACCGGTTTCGGGGTCGAAATCGACGATCGAGACCGCGGTTCGCGGGTCCGCCTCGATCCGTTCGGGGAAGGTCTTGTTCGAGCGCGTCGCGATGATCCAGAGCGCGCCGTCCTCCCAGAGGAACCAGAGCGGAGAGACCCGTGGACCGTCCGACGATTCGGTTCCGAGGTGGCAGAAGAGCGGTCGAGCCAGAAAATCCTCTAGTTCGGCGTCCAGGGTGTCCTCGACGACCTCCATAGTCGCCCGAAACGCGGCCGGGTAATCGGCGTTTCGCCCCTTCGGTGGAGTCAGCCGGCCTTTTCGAGCGCCGCGAGATAATGAACCTCGTTCGTGTGCTCGACCTCGGCCACGCGCCAGTCGGTGTCCGCCGCCGCCTCGCGGAGTCGGTCGGGACCGAACAGCCTGAACAACAGCGTCTCGCCCACGGTCCCTTCGTACTCGAAGTGCATCACGCGGTAGGCGAGGCCGGGCGTCGGATCGGCGCGGTAGCCGAGCATCTCGCCGTCCTCGACGCGCTCGGGGTCGTAGCAGTCGAGCGTCGCCGTGGCGTCCGGCGTCGTGACGAACGCGAGGTCGCCGAGGAACTCCCGGAGCCCGTCCATCGAACCGGCGAGACCGAGCTGGGTTCCCCACGCGTACGCCGAGCGGAACCGGTCGCGGCCGAAGCTCTCGCGGAGCGCGAACATGTCGCCACGACGCGCGTCCTCGACTCCCCGCTCGCGCATGGTCTCCACGAGCGCGTCGCTGGTCTCGATGGCCACCGTCTCGACGCGGTCCTGGAAATACCGCGCGTCGCGCCCCACGCCCGCGCCCATGTCGAGCACCGGTCCGTCGACCCACGATTCGATGAACTTGCTCCGCTGGTTCGTCTCGTCGAACGTGCCGAAGTAGAACGCCTCGACCGGGTGTTCGCGTGCCCACTCGCCGTCGCGCTGGACCAGCGGTTCGTCCTGTTCGTCGTGATGGAAGTCGGCGAGCGCGCGCCCGAACGGGTCTGCCATTACACCTCACACCGGTAGGTCGATGGCAATAAACCCGCCACGAGATCCGATACCGACCCACGAACGACTGACGGCGACCGGATCGGATCAGTCGGCGACCGCTTCCTCGGAGGCCCCGGTCGCCGCCGGGTTCTGGACCCAGAGGTCGCCGAAGAGGTCGTCCTGTTCGAGCCGGACGTGACCCCGATGGGAGAGGAAGAGGAGTGCCAGGAACGTCTCGACGCGCGAGCCGCCCGCCAGCTCGACCTCGGTGTAGAGCACCTCGTCGCGGCCGGCGTCGTACTGCTTTCTGAGCACGCGCTGGACGTCGGCGATGGTGGTCTCGATGTCCTCGTGGTGGGCCGTACCCGTAACATCTGACTCGGTGGGTTCGTCGTCGACCCGGAGCCCGTCGTCGGAGTGATAGTCGAGGGTCTGGGTGCCACGCTGGAACCCCTTGGGCGAGCCGCTGGTGTCGTAGGTCCTGGACTCCTTCCACCACGAGTCGCGTTCGGCCTCCCGGAGATCTCTCACCAACTCGTCCAGGGTCTCGGGTGTCCCCCGCGCCTGCTTGCGGTCGAGCCGACGGTCCATCTCGGCTTCGAGCGAGGCTACCGGGTCGAAATCGAGGTCGTCCTCGCCGTCCGCCCGCTGTTCCTCCCAACCCTCCTCCCACGGTTCTATCTCCGCTTCGGGGTCGGGTTCGTCGTCGGACTCCAACAGCGCCTCGCTCTTCATCCGGAGCAGGACGCTGGCGTAGAACAGCGCCCGCCCGGAGGTCCTGAGGTCCGCGCTGTCGAGCCGTTCGAGGAAGGCGTCCGTCACCGAGACGACGTCGATGTCCCACGGCTCGATCTCGCCCTCCTCGGCCAGCCGGACGAGGAGTTCGACCGGCTCGACCTCGTCCTCGTCGGTGGCCCGCTCCGGCGGGGCGTCAATCATCCGCCGGGGCCTCCGCCGCCCCGAGGTCGATGCCCGTCACCGCGGAGACGTTGTCGCCCTGCATCGTCACGCCGATCGCCCGCTCGGAGCGTTCGAGCATCGCCGAGCGGTGACTCACGACGATGAACTGGGCGTCGCTGGCGAGTTCGTCCACCAACTCGCCGACGCGTTCGGCGTTCGCGGCGTCGAGGAAGGCGTCGACCTCGTCGAGCGCGTAGAATGGCGCGGGGTTGTGGCGCTGGATCGCGAAGATGAACGCGAGCGCCGTGAGCGACTTCTCGCCCCCGCTCATCGCGTCCAGCCGCTGGATGGGTTTGTCGCCCGGCTGGGCCTTCATCGTTAGCCCGCCCTCGAAGGGGTCCTCGGGGTCTTCGAGGTGGAGCGTCCCGGAGCCGGCCGAGAGCCGCTCGAAGATCGACTCGAACTGGTCGTTGATCGCCTCGTAGGACTCCATGAAGGTCGCCTTCTTCTGGGCCTCGTAGGAGTCGATCCGCTCCTCGATCCCGCCGCGCTCGTCGGTCAGGGTGGCCTTCTTGTCGGTGAGGTCGTCGAGGTCGTCCGCGACGGCGTCGTACTCGTCGATCGCGAGCATGTTCACCGGTTCGAGCTCCTCCATCTCGCCTTCGAGCCGACCGATCTCGCGTTCGACCTCGTCGTGGTCGGGGATCTCCTCGGGGTCGTACTCGCCGACGACGCTTTCGAGCTCGTCGATCTCCCAGCCGAGGCGCTCGCGGCGTTCCCGGCGGTCGTCGAGTTTCCCTTCGACCTCGTTCACCGCCTCGCGCTGCTCGTCGCGCGCCGCCGTGGCCTCCTTCAGTTCGGCCTTCAGCTCCGTCCGCTCGGCCTTGAGGTCCGCGAGCTCGTCCTCCAAGTCCTCGACGGCGGCTTCGCGTTCGTTGAGTTTCTCGTCCTGTTCTTCGATGGCGGTTTCGAGCTCGTCGATCCGTTCTTCGGCCTCGGCCTTCCGGTTCTGGGCGGTCTCGAGTTTGTCGTTGAGGTTCTCTATCGAACTCTCGGCGTACTGCTTTTCGAGCTGGAGCTGGTTCAGCTCGCCGTCGAGGTCGTCCATCCGCTCTTCGAGCTCGTCGATCGTCCCCTGGATCTCGTCGGCCTCGCTCGTGAGCTCCGGGATGTCCGAGTCCGCGAGCTCGCTCTCCAGCTCCTCGATATCCGCCTCGATGGTCGCGATCTCCTCGTCGTAGCCCGCGATCGCGGTCTCGAGTTCGTTCATCTCCGCGTCGACCGCCTCGCGGTCGTCCTCGATCTCCTCGATGTCGCTTTCGAGCGAGTCGATCCGGGACTCGATCTCCGCGCGCTCGCGCTCCTTGCGCTCGATCTCGCTCTCGATGTCCCGGACCTGGTCGGCCGCCGCCGACCGCCGGTCGCGGGCGTCGTCGAGCCGGCTCTCGATCTCCCGGACTTCCTCCTGGACGTCGCGTCGCTGCTCTTCGAGTTCGGTGATCCGGTCGGCCACCCGCTCGATCCGGCCCGCGCTGGACTCGAAGGAGTAGCGCGACCCGCTCTTCGACCCGCCGGTCATCGCGCCGCTCTTCTCCACCAGATCGCCGTCGGTCGTCACCAGCCGGTAGTCGCCCATCAGGTCCCGCGCGGTCGCCATGTCCTCGACCACCAGCGTGCTGCCGAGCACGTACGAGAAGATCCCGGCATATTCGTCGGGGAAGTCGACGAGGTTGTACGCGAAGTCGACGACTCCCTCGCGATTCGGCCGGTTCGGGAGCGACCGGCGCTGCATCTTCGTTATCGGCAGGAAGGTCGCCCGACCCGCGTTCCGGGACTTGAGGTGTTCGATCGCGCGCTGGCCGACCCCGTCGTCGCTCACCACGACGTTCGCGAGCCGCCCGCCCGCCGCGGTCTCACACGCCGTCGCGTACTCGCCCGCCACCCCGCCGAGCTGGGCCACGGTTCCGTGCACCCCGTCGAGCCCCGCGTTCAGCGCCGTCGAGACCGCCCGGCCGTACGACGATCCACTACTATCGTTTCGGGATTCGAGGGTCGCGTACTCCTCCTTCGCCGCCCGGAGCTCGTCCTCGACCTCGTCGAGGTCGTCCTTCCGCTCGCGCTTCTCCTCGGCGAGGTCCGAGACGACGCCCTCGATGTTCGCTTCGTTGCGTTCGGCCTTCTCGAGTTCGTCCTCGAGGTCCGAGATGGCCGCCTCGATCCCGGGGATCCCCTCGCGCGCGTCCTCGATCTCGGCCTCCTTCTCGCTCTGTTCGGTCGAGCGCCGCCGGGCTGCGTCGAGCAGTCGGTCCTGCTCGCGCTGTTTCTCGTTCTTCTCGCTCTTGGCGCGTTCGAGCGCCTCGCGCCGGTCGGCGAGGTCGGCCTTCACTTCGTCGTACTCGGTGTCCACCGACTCGATCTCGGCTTCGACCTCCGCGAGTTTCGCCTCCTCGTCCTCGATGTCCGCGGCGATCCCCGACTTCTCGACCTTGAGGCTCCGAATGTCGCGCTCGAACTCCTCGACGTCCTCCTGTTTCTTGTCGAGCTCGACGAACGCCTGCCGGCGCTCGGACTCGGCGTCCGCGATCCGCTCCTCGGTCGAGTCGATCCTGTCCTCCAGCCGGCTCTTCTCGCCCTTGATCTCCTCGATCTCGCGTTTGATCGCGAGCTGTTCGTCCTCGCCCTTCCGTTCGATCTCCTCGTTGAGGTCGTCGAGGTCGTCGTCGAGCCGGGCGACCTTGCCCTGTCGTTCGTCGAGTTCGGACTGGCGGTCGGCGAGGTCGTCCTCCAAATCCGCGATCCGCTCCTCGGTCTCGGCGAGCTGCGCCCGTTTCTCCTCGAGTTCGGCGGCCTTGCGGTAGGCCTCGTACTCCTCTTTGTCCTCGCGGAGCGACTGGTATTCGAGCGCGGTCTCGCGTTCGTCCTGGAGCTGGTCGAGTCGCTCCTCCTTCTCGGCGATCCGGAGTTCGGCCTCGTCGATCCGGTCCTCGACGACGTCGAGCTCCTCGAAGGCGTCCTCCTTCTTCGCGTCGAAGGCCGCCACGCCCGCGATCTCGTCGATTATCTCGCGGCGCTCGCCCGCGGTCATGCTGATGATCCCCGTGACGTCGCCCTGCATCACGACGTTGTAGCCTTCGGGCGTGATGCCGGCCTGCGCGAGGAGGTCCTGGATGTCCGAGAGGTTCACCGAGCGACCGTTGAGGTAGTAGTAGGAGTAGTAGTTGTCGTCGGTCTGTTTGACCCGGCGTTTGATGGTGATCTCTTCGATGTCACCGACATTGTCGGTGCCGGCGGCGCTTTCGATCTCGGCTCGTGTGAGGGTCGTCTCGGCGTTGTCGAGCACGACCTCGACGCTGGCCTCGCGCGTGCCGCTCGGGTCCTGCCCGTCGTCGTGACTCGGGTTGTAGATCAGGTCCGTGAGCTTCTGGGCCCGGATGCCGCGGGTGCGTGCGAGCCCGAGACAGAAGAGGACCGCGTCGATGATGTTCGACTTCCCCGAGCCGTTCGGGCCGCTCACGGTCGTGAAGTCCTCGTAGAACGGGAGTCGTGTCTTCCGGCCGAAACTCTTGAAGTTCTCTAAGACGAGCGTTTTGATGTGCATGGGGTGCTCGCGGGGGTGGCCTACGCCACGATGATGTCGTCCGCCTCCGGCGGTTCGGTGTCCTGAGTCTCGTGCTCCGTGGGGTTAGCTTCTTCGCTCGACTCGTTCGTCTCGCTCGACCCGCCGTCCGTGACGCTCCCGACGCCGGCCTCGATGTACTCGTCGGTCGAGTCGTCCTCGATCTCGGCGAGCCGGGCCTTCGTCTGCATCAGCTCCTCGGTGAGACCGCTCACGGAGGCTTCGAGCTCTTCGACCCGCGATTCGAGCTTCTCGACGCGATTGCCGCTCATGGTGTCACCGGTCATTCCACGGATATAAACGTGCGTCAGACACTATTTGGGAAGTTGACATCTCGTGCGTGAGCCCGGTCGGGTCGCCGGTCCCGGTACGTTTTAGCGGCCGCGGACGAACTGGCTTCCAATGACTGCACAAGCCGTCGAGGCGCGCGAGTACAGCGTCGTGATCGGCCTCGAGGTTCACGTCCAGCTCGAAACGGAGAGCAAGATCTTCTGTGGCTGCAGCACCGACTTCGAGGACAGCGAGCCGAACTCACACACCTGTCCGACCTGCCTCGGGCTGCCCGGCGCGCTGCCCGTCCTCAACGAGGCCGCCGTCGAGGGGGCGCTCAAACTCGCCGCCGCCATCGACGCCGACGTGCCGGAAGAAACCCGCTTTCATCGGAAGAACTACTACTACCCCGATCTCCCGAAGAACTTCCAGATCACCCAGTACGACCGGCCGCTCTGTCGGGACGGCGAACTCACCGTCACCGTCGCGGACGACGAACGCACCATCGCCATCGAGCGCGCTCACCTCGAAGAGGACCCGGGGAGCCTCCAGCACGCCGGCGGCGGCATCGACACCGCCGACTACACCCGCGTCGACTACAACCGCGCCGGGGTCCCCCTGATGGAGATCGTCACCGAACCCGACTTCCGGAGCCCGGACGAGGTCCGGGCCTTCCTCGCCAAACTCACGGAGGTCCTCGAGTACCTCGGGGTCTTCGACAGCTCGCGCGACGGCTCGCTCCGGATCGACGCCAACATCTCGCTGGTGCCCGACGAGGAGGTCGCAGCCGACGGCACCATCGGGGCGGAGGCACTCGCGACGGCGAACCGAACGGAGGTCAAGAACATCTCTAGCCACCGAGGGGCGGAGAAGGCGCTGGCCTACGAGACGAGCCGGCAGAAGAACGCGCTCCAGCGTGGGCAGACCGTAGAACAGGAGACCCGCCACTGGGACGAGGGCAAAGGGGTCACGCTCTCGATGCGTTCGAAGGAGGAGGAGAAGGACTACCGCTACTTCGCCGAAGCCGACCTGCCCGTGCTCCGGGTCTCGGAGTGGGCCGAGGAGGTCGAGATCCCGGAATTGCCCGACGCCCGCCGCGAGCGATTTAGCGAGGAGTACGGCCTCTCGTCGGCGGAAGCCCGAAAGCTCACCTCCACCCGGGAGGTGGCGGACTTCTACGAGCGCGTGGCCGACCGCTTCGACCCCGACGTGGCGGCCTCGTGGGTCGCCGACACCCTCCTGGGAGAACTCAACTACCGCGACATGGCCGTCACGGACATCGAGGACCGGCTCGACGAGTTCCTCCATCTGATCGAACTCGCCGAGGAGGACGAGATCACCGAGAAGAACGCCGAGGAAGTGGTCCTCAGGGCGATGCTCGACGACGGCGACGGCCCGGACGAGGTCGTCGAGCGCGAGGGGCTCGGCACGACCGGGGAAGACGAGGTGGCGGCGGCGGTTTCGACGGCGGTCGAGGAGAACCCGGACGCGGTCGAGGACTACGAGAACGGCGAGGACGGCGCGCTCAACTTCCTCGTAGGCCAGGTGATGCAGGCCACGGGCGGGAGCGCCGACCCTGGGACCGTGAACCAGGCGCTTCGAGCCGAACTCGACGGCTGACGGTACACGTCTCGTGTATGTGCGGACGCGCTCGGGCGGTTTCCCGAAAGGTTTAGTTATCGTATCGGTCTATCGTCCCCCAATGATCGACGGGGGAGCCGCACGATGGAGCTGATAATCACCGAGAAGGAGACCGCGGCGCGCAACATCGCCGAAATCCTGAGCGGCGGCGGCGCGGACGTCGAGCGCCGCAACGGGGTCAACGTCTACAAGTGGGGTGGTCGGCGGTGTGTGGGCCTCTCGGGCCACGTGGTCGAGAACGACTTCCCGCCGGAGTATTCGAACTGGCGCGACGTCCAGCCCGTGGAACTCATCGACGCCGACGTGGTGGTCGAACCCCACGAGAGCCGCGAGAACATCGTTCGAACCCTTCGCCTGCTCGCCCGCGACGCCGACAGCGTCGTGATCGCGACCGACTACGACCGCGAGGGCGAACTCATCGGCAAGGAGGCCCACGACCTCGTTCGGGAGGTCTCGGACGCGCCGGTCAAGCGCGCCCGATTCTCCTCGTTCGCCGAGCGCGAGGTCACGGAGGCCTTCTCGAACCTCGAGGACCTCGACTTCGACCTCGCGGCCGCCGGCGAAGCCCGTCAGGAGATCGACCTCGTGTGGGGTGCGGCGCTCACCCGATTCCTCTCGCTGGCGGCGAAACAGCGCGGCGAGGACTTCATCAGCGTCGGCCGGGTCCAGTCCCCGACTCTCAAACTCATCGTCGACCGCGAGCGCGAGATCGAGGCGTTCGACCCCGAGACCTACTGGGAGCTCTTCGCCGACCTCACGAAGGACAGTGAGGCGTTCGAGGTCCAGTACTTCGACGCGAACGAGGGTCGCGGCACGGACAGAGTCTGGGACGAAGCGCTCGCCGAATCGGTGTACGAGGCGCTGCAGGAGACGAGCACGGCGACCGTCGAGAAGGTCTCCCGACGGACCCGAACCGACGACCCACCCAACCCGTTCAACACCACCCAGTACATCCGGGCGGCGGGGTCCCTGGGCTACTCCGCGAGCCGCGCGATGAGCTTCGCCGAGGAGCTCTACACCTCGGGCTACATCACCTACCCGCGGACGGACAACACCGTCTACCCGGAGGACCTCGACATCGAGGACCTCCTCGATGATCTCTCCGCTCACCGCGAGTTCGGCGAGGACGCGGAGGAGTTGCTCGACGGCGACTGCACGCCCACCGAGGGCGACGAGGAGACCACCGACCACCCGCCGATTCACCCGACGGGCGAGCTTCCAGCAGGGTCGGCGCTCGGCGACGACGAACGCGAGATCTACGAACTCGTCGTGCGGCGGTTCCTCGCCACGGTGGCCGACCCGGCCGAGTGGGAGCACCTCCAGGTCACGGCCCGCGTCGGCGAGCACAGCCTGAAGGCCAACGGCAAGCGCCTGGTCGAACCCGGCTACCACGCGGTCTACCCCTATTTCAACACCAGCGAGAACCACGTCCCGGACCTCGACGAGGGCGAGGAACTCCCAGTAGAAGACGTCCGTCTCGACGAGAAGGAGACCCAGCCGCCCCGCCGACGCGGCCAGTCCAGACTCATCGAGCGGATGGAGGAGATGGGCATCGGGACGAAGGCCACCCGCCACAACACCATCGAGAAGCTCTACGACCGGGGGTACATCGAGAGCGACCCGCCACGGCCGACCCGGCTCGCGCGCGCGGTGGTGGACGCCGGCGAGCAGTACGCCGACCTCGTCGTGAGCGAGGAGATGACGAGTCAGCTAGAGCGGGATATGGCCGCCATCGCCGATGGCGAGATCAGTCTGGACGACGTCACCGAGGAGTCCCGCGAGATGCTGTCGGCCGTCTTCGACGAGCTCCACGCCTCGCGCGAGGAACTCGGCGCGGACCTCCGGAAGTCCCTGAAGGAGGACAAGACCCTCGGGCCGTGTCCCGAGTGTGGGGCCGACCTCCTCGTTCGACAGAGCCGCTACGGCTCGCACTTCGTGGGCTGTGACGGCTATCCCGACTGCGAGTTCACCCTCCCGCTCCCGTCGTCCGGCAAACCCCTCATCCTCGACGAGACCTGCGACGAGCACGACCTCCGGAAGGTCAAGATCCTCGACGGCCGGAGCACGTTCGTTCACGGCTGTCCGCTGTGTGCCGCCGAGGAGGCCGACGCCGAGGCGGACGTGGTCATAGGCGACTGTCCCGACTGCGGCGAGGAACACGGTGGCGAGCTCGCGATCAAGACCCTTCGGACTGGTTCGCGGCTCGTCGGCTGTACCCGGTATCCCGACTGCGACTACTCGTTGCCCCTGCCGCGCCGCGGCGAGATCGAGGTCACCGACGAGCGCTGCGACGAACACGACCTCCCCGAGCTCGTCGTCCACAGTGGCGACGAACCCTGGGAGCTCGGCTGTCCGATCTGTAACTACCGCGACTACCAAGAACGCCAGTCGGTCGGCGATCTCGTCGACATCGACGGCGTGGGCGAGAAGACCGTCGAGAAGCTCGCGGCGGTGGGCATCGAGACCCTCGACGACCTCCGCGAGCGCGAGGCCGACACCGTGGCCGCCGAGGTCCAGGGCGTGAGCGCCGACAGCGTCCGAACCTGGCAGGCGAAGGCCGACTGAACTCTTCGAATCGTTTCGGGGATCGAAGGCGTTTAGGTAGCGCTCGGACGTGGAAGGGGTATGACTGGGCCGTGGGACGAGTGGAACCACATCGTGAAGATCGACCCCGACAAGGACCTCGTCGACGGCGAGACCTACGACGACGTCTGTGAGACCGGCACGGACGCCATCGAGATCGGCGGCACGACGGGCATCACCGAGGAGAAAATGGAGGCGGTGATCGACGCGTGCGCCGCCCACGACGT
This sequence comes from Halococcus salsus, assembly GCF_009900715.1. NCBI lineage: Archaea > Methanobacteriati > Methanobacteriota > Halobacteria > Halobacteriales > Halococcaceae > Halococcus > Halococcus salsus. The sequence continues at coordinate 138,689 of NZ_JAAAJC010000004.1, read as the reverse complement.
CCCGCTCTACGTCGAACCGGGGATCTCGGCGACCGTCGTTCACTCCGAGGACCTCTCGGGCTACCTCGTCCCGATCGTGTTCAACGCCGGCGACATCGCGTGGATGACCGGCGCGCACAAGGAGTGGGTCCGGATGGACTCGGACATCGACTGGGACCGGACCGGGACCGAGGCGTACATCGTGCTCAACCCCGAGTCCTCGGTGGCGGAGTACACCCAGGCGAACTGCGACCTCGACGCCGAGGAGGTCGCGGCCTACGCCACGGTCGCCGAGCGGATGTTCGGCCAGGAGATAATCTACGTCGAGTACTCGGGTACCTACGGCGACCCCGATATCGTCGCGAGCGCGGCCGACGCGCTGGACTCGGCCACCCTGTTCTACGGCGGCGGCGTCCACGACTACGAGACGGCCCACGAGATGGGGACCCACGCCGACACGGTGATCGTGGGCGACCTCGTCCACGACGCGGGCTGTGACGCCGTTCGCGAGACGGTTCGGGGCGCGAACGACGCGGCCTGACGCGGTCATCACGCGGAACGTTTTCTCGCTCGCCGCCGGATCGGTGGTGAGATGGTCGAGCGAAGACCGCACGAACGCCCGCCCGAAGAACGCGAGGAAACCCATCATCTCGATCGGCGCCGCGTCGACGGTCGCACTGCGCTCCGAAGCGACGCTGCCAGAATCGCAATGGACTACGCCACGGCGGTGACTGTTGCGGTCGATCCCGAGCGTGACGAACCGCCAACCGACCCTCGCTTCGAACGGGTCGACGACCGGGCTTCGTGGACGACGGAACCGATCGCGGGCGAACGCTACCGAATCCCGCTTCCCAAGGGCCGATCAGCAGTGGAATCGCTGCTCGATACAGAACTTCCACGGTGGGGACTGGTGATTCACACTGACGAGACGTAGCTCTACCGGACTGGAGGTAGCGTGAACGTCTCGGCCGCCGATGCGGGTTACGAACGCGACCTTCGGACCCTCGCCGACAAGCGCAGCGCGCTCCTCGTCCCGGTCGCCACGCTCGGCCGCTGGACCGATGGCGAACAGTGGTACGAAGTCACCGAAGGAGTGCTCTACGTCTATCCTGAGGACATCGCGGAGACATCGTGGGAGGAACGGCGCTTTTTCAGGACACACGCTGGCTTCGACATCCTCGGGCTTCGACGTATCCGCGCTGACAGCGCCACGATGACGATCGAACTCTCGTGGGCGGACATCGAAAACGAGTCGCGGTTCGTGCGAGCGGTCGGGACGATCGTCGGCGCGCTCGGTGCCGTTCTTCGCGTTCCGGATGCACCGACCACGATGGTGTTCGGGTCCCGCGAGGAGTTCGAAACCGCGCTCGGTGTGCTTTCGCGAGCCGTCGGCGAGTCCTTGAACCATCGCTCAAGCGATGTGAGCGACGCGACCTGAACGGACACGAACACCGTCGAACGACCGGGTCCGGCGTTACTCGTTTTCGTCCGTATCCGAGGTTTCCGTCGGGTCGCTCGTCTCGTCGAACCAGTGGAGCGGACAGGTGTACTCGTTGTGGACGAGCTCCTCCTCGACGATCTCGAGCCCGAGCGCCGAGAGGTCCCGGCCGATCCGGCTCAGGTCGTCGCCGTTCCGACCGACCGCGACGACGTGGACGTTCTCCTCGCCGGTCATGAGTTCGCGCGCCGAGACCACCCCCGGAACCGTGAGCGCCTCGCGCGCGAGCCGTTCGCGTTCGGGTATCGGTGCGGTGCAGAAGATCAGGGTAAACAGCTGATAGCCCGCCACCTCGTAGTCGACGTCGAGGTGGCTCCCCCGGATCACGCCGTCGGCTTCGAGGCTCGCGATCCGGTTGCGAACCGTGCTCGGCGAGACGCCGTAGTCGGTGGCGATCTGGGCGGCGGAGGTGCTCCGGGCATCGCCCTGGAGTCGATAGATGATGTACCGGTCCATCTCGTCGAGTTCACGGGACGGCATACGACCGGTAGGCGGCCGCGGCCGGGAAAGGGTTTGTCGTTGGTCGCGAACGCTACAGCAGCCAGCGTTCGAGCACCTGCCGTACCCGCCCGGTGGGTGTCGCCCCCCGCGGCCGAACCACGAGCACCGGCCGGTCGGTATCGGCGACGAGCGAACGGTTCCCGGCCGCGACGACGAACACGTCGGTGTCGGCATCGGGTCGCCCGCCGTCCGTCCGGACGAAGCCGGTTCGAACCGGTGCCGAACAGACCTCGGCGATCGCCTCGTGGTAGTCGGTGAGCGCCCGCTGGCGCGCGTCGTTGGGTCGGTCGTCGACGGCGTACTCGAAGCGGACCGTCGCGCCGTGTGCCATCGCGACCGCGTCGGCGACCGCCACCTTCATCGGGTCGTACGGACCCTCGTCCGTGAGCACGGTCACGGTTTCGATGTCCCTGAACCCGTTCTCCGGGTCGTCCACGACGACCGCCTCACAGTCGGTGTGGGCGAGCACCCAGTCGGCGTCGGAGTCGAACACCCGGTCGCGGAGCCCCCGCGAGCGATAGCCGAGCACCAGCACGTCGGGGTCGCGGTCGGTGACGGCGTTCGCGACCGCGTGACGGGTGTCGTGGCTCACGGTCTCGTGGGCCCGGACCGGCACGTCGAAGTCGGTTTCGAGCGCCTCGATACGGTCCTCGAATGCGAGATCCCCCTCCGAGGGGTCGGTGGCCGCGGGCAGCGGCACCTGGTCGGCCACCTCGTCGAACCGGACCACCGTCACCGAACCGTCCTGCACGCGCGCGAGGTCGGCCGCGACCCCGATCAGTCCCCGCTCGTGGGCCGGGTCGGTCGTCTCGGGAACCGCGACCATCGCCTCGTAGCCCCCGGCCGGCGCGATCGCGTTCCGGGTGCGTACGACGCTCCGGCGACCGATCTCGCGGCGCACGGCGTCGACGGCCGCCCCCTCGCGGTCGACGCGACGGCGGCCGTAGCCGAGGTACCACGCCACGCCCGCGAGCGTGATGACCACCGAGCCGACCAGCGGAACCGTCCCCATCTGTGTCAACAGCGCGAGTCCGCCGACGACGCCCGCGATCTGCACCCACGGGTAGAGCGGCGAGCGGAAGGTGGGTTCGTAGGGTTTGGAGCCGCGGCGGAACGCGATCAGCGCGACGTTCACCAGCACGAAGACGAGGATCTGGAACGCGCTCGCGAGTTTGGCGATGTCCTGGATCGGCACGAACGCGATCAGGAGGAGCAGGACGACCCCCGTGACCGTGATCGAGTTGCTCGGGGTGTTGAACCGCTCGCTGATCTCGCCCAGCGAGGGCGGTGCGAGCTTGTCGCGGCTCATCGCGAGCGGGTAGCGCGACGACGAGAGCACGCCCGCGTTGGCCGTGCTCACGAGCGCGAGCAGCGCCGCGACCACGACCGCGAGAACCCCTATCGGCCCGAGCGCGACGTCCGCGGCGAGCGCCATCGGCGCGTTCGTGTCCCCGAGCGTGCTGGGGTCGGTGACGCCGAGCAGCACGAACACGATCAGAACGTAGAGAACGGTGGTGAACGCGAGCGAGCCGAGGATCCCGAGCGGGACGTTCCGTCCGGGGTTCTCGATCTCCTCGGCGACGCTCGCGACCTTCGTCACGCCCGCGTAGGAGACGAACACGAGTCCCGTGGCTTCGAGGATCCCGCCCGTCCCGCTGGCGAAGAAGCCCTCGTAGTTGGTGAGCGAGACCGACGGCAGGCCGCCGAGCGCGAACCAGCCGAGCGCGACCAACATTACGCCGACGATGACGACCTGGAGCTGGCCGGTCTGTTTCGCGCCGAGCACGTTGATGCCGACGAGGATCGTCGCGAGCGTCAGCGCGAGCGGCGTCGTGATCCACTGGGGGACCTCGAAGAGGTAGAGCAGGTAGGGGACGCCGCCGACGAGCGCGAGCGCGCCCTTGAACGACAGCGCGAACCAGGTGCCGAGCCCCGCGACGGTCCCGAGCAGCGGGCCCATCCCGCGCTCGATGAAGAGGTAGGTCCCGCCGGATTCGGGCATCGCGGTCGCCATCTCGGACTTCGAGAGCGCCGCCGGCACCACCAGCAGGCCGGCGATGAGGTACGCGAGCACGACGGCCGGGCCGGCGATGTCCACCGCGAGGGCGGGCAGGATGAAGATCCCGCTCCCGATCATCGCGCCGATGCTGATCGCGAGCACCGACGGCAGACCGAGGTCGCGTTCGAGCCCCTTCGTCATCCGCTCGGCCTCACACGTCCGCCGTCCGACCGAAGCCGCTCGCGGTCGTCGGTTCGGGAGGGTTCGTCCGTCTCGTGCGGCTCGACCGTGGTCTCGGTCGTACCGCTCCGGACCCCAACTCGCGGCTCACGTCGGCGCGCGTCGAGCACGCCGGTCAGCGTGCTCGTGGCACAGACCGGCTCGATCCCGGCCCCCGCGAACGCGTCGAGGTTCGCCGGGTCGTTCACCAACCCGACCACGCGTTCGACGCCCCTGAGACGGAGGAACTGTCCGACCAGGAGGTTGTGGCCGTCCTCGGGCGAGACCACCAGCCCGAGGTCGGCGCGTTCGATGCCGTCCCCGTCGAACACGCCGGCCCGGCCGCTGTCCACCGTCCGGGCGTCGACCCCCGCATCGCTCGCCCGCTCGACCGCGTGCTCGTTCCCGTCGAGGAAGATCACCCGGCCGGCGTCGTCGACGATTCGCGACGCGAGCGCGCCGCCGATGGGTCCACCCCTGTCGACCACGACGACGACCGCTACCATGTTGAATCGTTTTCCATACTGTCCTATGGAAACGAATCGTGATAAGAAATACGGTTATTCTGCGTTTTCAGCAGAATATGTGTGTTCGACCGTGGAGGATGGTCCGGATGACTCGCGACGCTATCGGTCGGAACACCACCATCGGCCGAAAACATACGATCGGATATATTCACGAAAGATTAAATAATTGGATGAAATCGCCGGGACAGTATGGAAAGAGTCATACCCGACAGGATCGCCGACCATCGTACCGATGAGGTTGAAACTGTCTACCACGGAGGTACGGTGTGGCGAATGACGAACCGGGGTCCGGGGTGTGGGAGCCGATCCGCACCGTCGGTCGGTGGTCGATACACCTGCGGACGCACCTCACGGTGCTGGCGATCGTCGTCGTGTCCGAACTGATCGGGAGCCACCAGTTCGGCGTCGGGCCGGGTCAGGTGGTGTTGCTCCCGCTGCTGTACGCGGTCGTCATCGGGATCCTCGTCAGCTACAGCGTGCTCGGTCGGTATCTCCAGCCCCTCCGGGCGGTCGTCTCGAAGGACGTCAGCGAGGTCAGCGCCCCGCTGCTGACGGTCGCGTTGATGCCGCTGGCGGTCAAGTACGGGACGCAGGTCGGTCCGGAGTTCAACAATCTGGTCAGTGCGGGTCCGGCGTTCCTGCTCCAGGAGCTCGGGAACCTCGGGACGATCTTCGTCGCGCTGCCGGTCGCGCTGTTGCTCGGTCTGCGGCGGGAGGCGATCGGCGGCGCGGTGAGCATCGCCCGCGAGGCGACCTTCGCCGTCGTCACCGAGCGCTACGGGATCGAATCGCCCGAGGGCCGGGGTGTCATCGGCGTCTACCTCACGGGAACCGTCTTCGGGACCATCTTCTTCGGGCTGCTCGGCGGGCTCGCGCCGATCACGGGTCTCCACCCGCTGGCGCTCTCGATGGCCTGCGGGATGGGGAGTGCGAGCATGATGACCGCGTGTTCGAGTTCGCTCGCGGAGGCGGTGAGCGGGGTGTCGGCCGAGCGGCTCCTCGCGTTCGCCGCGACGAGCAACCTCCTCACGGCGCTCACCGGGATCTACGTCCTGATCTTCGTCTCCCTCCCGCTGATCAACCGGCTGTACGCCTTCGCACGGCCGCTCGTCGGAGGTGAGGACGCGTGACGCTCGAATCGCCGGCCTTCGAGGCCAACATCGCGAAGATGCTCGTGGTCATCGGCGTCGTGACCGTCGTCGGGAACGCCATCGGCTACGGGATCAGCCCCGTCGAGGCCGCCCCCGGCATGGCGCTCATCGCCGTCATCGGCTTCGTCTCCCTGCTCTTGGGGCGGCACGTCCCGCTCGAATTCCCCGCGTTCGCGTACGCGACGGTGATCGGGCTGGTGCTCTCGCTCCCGTTCTCACCGGTTCAAGAACTCGTGCTCTCGCTGACGGACCCGGTTCAGTTCCTCGCGACCACGACCCCGATCCTCGCCTACGCCGGGCTCTCCATCGGGCTCCAGGTGACGAGCATGAAACGAATGAGCTGGAAGATCGTGGTCGTGGCCATCTGTGCGTTCACGGGCACGTTCGTCGGCTCCGCGTTGATCGCCCAGGCCATCCTGAGCTACCAAGGACTCATCTGATATCGAATGACACCAACCGAAACCACAAAGGAAGCGGTCTGTACGGCGATCGACGAGCATCGGGACGACCTCATCGACCTGGCGAGGGCCGTCGCGGCGGAGCCGGAGCTCGGCTACAAGGAACACGCGACGACCACGAAGGTCGTCGACGCCTTCGAGGGGATGGGGCTCGCCGTCGAGCGCGACCTCGCCATCACGGGGGCGCGTGCCACTACTCCCGCCGAAACCGAACCCGACGAGGACTCGTTCACGATCGCCGTGCTCGGCGAACTCGATGCGCTCGTCAACTGGGAACACCCGATGGCCGACCCCGAGACCGGGGCCTGTCACGCCTGTGGTCACCACGCCCAGCTGGCGAACCTGGTCGGCACCGCCTACGGGCTCACTGCCACCGGACTGCTCGACGAACTCGACGGCACCGTCGAGTTCCTCGCGGTCCCCGCCGAGGAGTATCTCGACCTGGAGTACCGTCGGTCGCTGGTCGGCGAGGAGATAGAGTTCCTCGGGGGCAAACAGGAACTGATCAAACGGGGCTACTTCGACCACGTCGACTGCGCGACGATGGTCCACGCCGACGCCGACACGCCCGGTCGGGAGGTCCTCACCCGGTCGTCGACGAACGGGTTCGTCGGGAAGTTCGTCACCTATCGCGGCCGCTCCTCGCACGCCGGGGCGGCCCCCGAGGAGGGCACCAACGCGCTGAACGCGGCGATGCTCGGGATGAACGCGGTCCACGCCCAGCGCGAGACGTTCGCCGACGAGGACAACGTTCGGGTCCACCCGATCCTCACGAAGGGCGGCGACGGCGTCAACGTCGTGCCGGCGGACGTACGCATGGAGTCGTACACCCGCGCGAGAACGACCGAAGCGGTCACCGAGGCGAACACGGCCGTCAACCGGGCGCTCGAAAGCGGCGCGATGGCCGTCGGGGCCGACGTGACGATCGAGGACTATCCCGGGTATCTCCCGTTCGAGACCGACGAGACGATGATCGAGGCCTACGAGGCGAACGCGGTCGCCGAACTCGGGGCCGAGGCGATCGACATCAGCGACCCGCACACGACGGGTTCGACCGACATGGGCGACGTCACCCAGGTGGTTCCGGGTGTTCACCCGATGATCGGCGGGTTCGAGGGCACGCCACACACCCCCGAGTTCCGGGCCGTCGACGAGGAGATGGCCTACGTCATCCCGGCGAAGCTCACGGCCTGCATGGTCGTCGACCTCCTCGCCGACGACGAGGCGAAGGCGTCAATCCGGCGGGCGAAACGCGGGAAACACACCCCCGAGGAATATCTGGAGCTCGTCAGAGGGATGCGTCGAACGGTCACCGGCGAGTACCTGTCCTGAACGCGGCCTCCCGCTCGGGTCGCCCGCCGCGACGTGGTGAACCGCTTTGCGTGATACTCCCGTGACTCCATCGGACGACTCGGCGGCTCAGTCGCGCTCGGGAACCAGCGAGCCCCGCGTCACGCTGCGGTCGTTGGACGCCCGAAGCGCCTCCTGAACGTCGTCGAGCGCGAAGTCGGCGTCGAGCAGGTCCGCGAACGGGTAGTCGTCCTCGTGAACCGCCAGGAATTCGAGCGCCTCGCGGAGGTACCACGGGTCGTAGCGCATCGTCGAGACGACGTCGATGGATTTGCGCGTCATCTTCCCCGGGTCGAAGTCGGTCGTCTCGCCGGGCACGATGTTCCCCATCTCGAGGTAGCGCCCGCCCTTCCGGAGTAGTTCGATTCCCTCGCTGAACGCGTCGGGGACGCCGGTGACCTCGACGGCGACGTCCGCCCCGAGCCCGCCGGTCAACTCACGGACTCGCTCGGCGCGTTCCTCGACGGTTCCGTACTCGTCCATGTCGATGGTGTGGTCGGCCCCGAACCGCCGCGCCAGGTCGAGACGTTGCTCGACCCCGTCGATGACGATGGTCTCGGCCCCGCTCTCGGTCGCGACGGCGAGCGCGTTCAGTCCGAGTCCGCCCGCACCCTGCACCACGACGGTGTCGTCGTGGCTCAGTCCGACTTCGTCGAAGCCGAAGAGGACCTGCGAGAGTGCACAGTTCGCGCTCGCGGCCGCCTTGTCGCCCACGCCCTCGGGCACGCGGTAGAAGTACTGGTCGGGGCTGACGTAGTAGTGGGTCGCGAACGTCCCCGTGAAGTGCGGGTGCTCGGTCGGGTTCTTCGACCACTCCCGGTAGGCGTTCGCGCACTGGCCGAACTGGCCCCGGCCACAGTACGCGCACTCCCCGCAGGTGATGAAGTAGGCCGGCGCGATGTAGTCACCCTCCTCGATGGGTTCCCCAGCCCGATCGGTCGTCACGCCGTCGCCGAGTTCGACCACGCGACAGAGGGCTTCGTGGCCGAGGCTGCCGTCGGTGATGAGCGGGTGGTTGCCCGACCAGATGTGGAGCTCGGAGCCACAGATGTTGGCCCGGACGACCTCGGTGAGGACGGCTCCCGGTTCCGGTGTGGGCAGCTCGTAGCTGTTCGTCTCGGCGACCTTCGGCGATTCGAGCGAGACGACGCGCCCGGGAGTTGTGGATGGCACGGGTGAACACACCGTTCGGCGGGCTAAAACGGGTCGGGTTCGGGCCCGTTCGCCGCTCGTGGGTCACACTCCCCGCAGGGGATCCGTCGAAACCGACGGCGTTTACAACCACGGCTTCGCATCCCGTGTATGAACGACCGAACCGAGACGGCGGCGGCGGAGCCGGGCGAGACGGTGACGATCGCGGGCTGGGCCCACGAGATCCGCGATCTTGGGGGAATTGCCTTTCTCATCGTCCGCGACCGCACCGGGAAGATCCAGGTCAAGTTCGAGAAGGACGCGATGGACGACGACCTCGTCGAGACGGGGACCGAGGTGAGCCGCGAGAGCGTCGTCTCGGTGACCGGCGCGGTCGAGGAGGAAGAGCGCGCGCCGACGGGCGTCGAGATGGTGCCCGAGTCGGTGGAGGTCCTCGCGCCCGCCGAACCCGGCCTCCCGCTCGACCCCTCGGAGAAGGTCGACGCCGAGCTTCCGACGCGGCTCGACAACCGCACCCTCGACCTCCGACGCGACGAGGCCAAGGCGATCTTCGAGATCCGTGCCGAGGTTCTCAGAGCGGCCCGCGAGGCGTTCCGCGAGTTGGGTGGGACGGAGATCACCACCCCGAAGATCGTCGCCACGGGCACGGAGGGCGGGACCGAGCTCTTCCCGATCACCTACTTCGGGCGCGAGGCGTTCATGAACCAGTCGCCGCAGCTGTTCAAACAGCTGATGGTCGGCAGCGGTCTGGAGCGGGTCTTCGAGATCGGCCCGATCTTCCGAGCGGAAGAGCACAACACGCCCCGCCACCTCAACGAGGCCACCTCGATCGACTTCGAGTCGGCCTTCATCGACCACGAGGAGGCGATGGACGCCTGCGAGCACGTGATCCGGTCGGCCTACGAGGCCGTCGCCGAGAACTGTGAGAGCCAGCTCGAAACCCTCGGCTACGAGGACTTCGAGGTCCCCGAGGAAGCCTTCCCGCGACTGAGCTACGAGGAGGCCATCGAGCGGATCAACGCGACCGGCGAGCTCGACGAGCAGCTGGAGTGGGGCGACGACCTCCCCACCGAGGGCGAGCGCGCGCTCGGCGCGGACGTCGACGGCCACTACTTCATCACCGACTGGCCCAGCGAGATCAAGCCGTTCTACATCATGGACCACGAGGACGGCGAACTCTCGACGGGCTTCGACATGATGGCCCCCTCGATGGAGCTCGTCTCGGGTGGCCAGCGTGAACACCGCCACGACCAGCTCGTCGAGGGCTTCGAACAGCAGGGCCTCGACCCCGAGGCCTTCGAGTACTACACCAAGATGTTCAAGTACGGCATGCCGCCCCACGCTGGCTGGGCGATCGGTGGCGAGCGCCTCGTGATGACGATGCTCGACCTGCCGAACATCCGTGAGGCGGTTCTGTTCCCGCGAGATCGCCAGCGTCTGAGTCCCTGACGAAGACGCTTGGAGTCACCGAGACGAACGAAGTGAATCTCGCAGGAACGGCAGCGTTCGAGTCCGTAATCACTCGGAACTGGTTGCGGCGTCTTCGATGAGTTCGTCCGCGGTCTCGCGTAACTCGCCCGTCATGTGCAACCCATGGCGGTCGATCGCCCGAATCAGGTCTTTCCCATCGTTTGGTGGTAGCCCTTCCTCGACCGCGCGGACGACGACACCGACCGTTCCCGTGACGATCGCGCCGAGCCCGTTCGCGATGGTCCGAACTCGTCGGTCGTCGGAGACCACCCCGACGGAACGTCCGGCCTTGGTTTCGACGAGAACTGCGAGGACGATCTCGAAGTCGCCATCGATTTCGGACTGGTCGAGGATCCGTTCCGCCTCCCCTCTCGCGTCCCCGATCGGTTCGTCGGACGAAACGAGTCCGTCCGAGGGAGCGCGGACGCTGTCGTGGTCGTAGAATCGATCGAGGTTGGTACGTGCTGGTTCGGTCACGACTTCGTCGTCGACGGCGGGAAGCACCGCTGGGTCTTGATCGAAGTTCAAGAGCAAGTCCAGCTCGCCGATGGTTCCAAGCGAGAGAAGCGTCGTTGCATCGACGAGGATCACAACTCTCGTGCGGCGTCGGCGTCTCGTTTCAGGTCCTCCGGTGAGAGTTGGGTCGTAAGATTTCGATCGTGGGCGATCTCAAGCCACTCGCCGAGCGAGACGTTTGCTATCCGTGCGGCCTGGTTCACTGAGATCTCCCCGGTCTGATACTGCTCAACCGCGACACGGATCCGGAGGTCCGAAAGACCTGCCTGGAGCGCCTTTCGGATGGTCGTACTCCGGTCCTCGCCCAGCAGGTCGGCGACCTCCTCCAGGGTTTCGCGCTCCTCGTCGGGGATCCGAGCGCTTATCGACGGCATGTATGCGCTGTGCTAGAACGTATTCGCTAATCAGTCTGTGGATCAACTGAAAACGAACGACCGTCCCCTGCGAGCGCTTTCACGGCTTCCGTGGTTCGACAGCCCTATCACTTCGCCGCTGATGCCGACAGCAAGACCATGCGGGTGCCGGCGACGGACGTTTGTTCGGACGCGCTGAACAGTACTCCGATGAGTGATGTAGTGCTCGGCGATGAGGAACGGCGGGCCACCGCCGACGGGGAGGACACGACGTAGATGGTTGCGCTCGGCACGATAGCCATCCTCGTCGTCGCGGTGCTCGCGAGCTTCTTCATGGCCTGGACGATCGGTGCGGGGTCGTCGGGGTCGACCCCGTTTGCGCCGGCGGTCGGCGCACGCGCCATCTCGGTGATGCGCGCGGGCTTCCTGGTGGGGATCCTCGGGCTGCTCGGCGCGGTCCTCCAGGGCGCGAACGTCGCGGACGCGGTCGGAACGGGACTGGTCGGCGGGCTCACGCTGTCGCCGACGGCCGCGACGGTGTTGCTGTTGCTCGCGGCGGTCCTCGTGGCGGTCGGGATCTTCACCGGCTACCCGATCGCCACCGCGTTCACGGTGACCGGGGCGGTCATCGGCGTCGGCCTCGGCCTCGGCGGGACCCCGGTCTGGTCGAAGTACCTCGAGATCGGCGCGCTCTGGGTGCTCACCCCGTTCGTCGGCGGCGGGGTCGCCTACGCCACCGCGCGGCTGCTCCGGGACGAACGGATCCCGGAACGCTACAGCGTCCCCGCTCTGGGGGCGGTCATCGGCCTCATCGTCGCCAACATCCCCTTCACCCTGCTCGGGCCGGACGGCGGCGCGTCGATCGCGGTCGCGGCCACCCGTGACCTCTCGATGTCGTCGTCGGTCGGTATCGCGTTGGTCTCGGTCGTCGCCGCGGTCGTCGCCGCGGGGCTGCTGGCCTACGACATGTCGGGCGGTGCGGAAGGTGCCGAACGCCGGTTCCTGCTCGTGCTCGGTGGTCTCGTGGCGTTCTCGGCCGGCGGGAGCCAGGTCGGGCTCGCGGTCGGGCCGCTGATCGCGGCGATAGGGGAAGCCTCGCTACCGATAACGCTCCCCCTGGTGGGGCTGCTGATCTTCGGTGGCCTCGGTCTCCTCGTGGGGTCGTGGATGGGCGCGCCGCGGATGATCAAGGCGATCGCTCAGGACTACTCCTCGCTCGGTCCCCGACGATCCATCGCGGCGCTGATCCCCTCGTTCGCGATCGCGCAGGCCGCCGTGGTCTTCGGGATCCCGGTCTCGTTCAACGAGATCATCGTGAGCGCCGTGGTGGGGAGCGGCTACGCGGCGGGCGGGGCGGGCGTCAGCGGCGCGAAGATGGGGTACACGGTCCTCGCCTGGATCGGGTCGCTGGCGCTCGCACTGGGGCTCGGTTACGGGATCATCACCGTCGTCGAGCTGCTCTGAATCGCTCCGGACCCGTTTCCGTTAGTCGTTCTCGGGGCCCGCCTGCTCCACGTCGATCGGGTCGCGGTCGCGACCGCCCCGCCAGCTGAACAGCCACTCGCGGGTCGAGAGCTGGCGTATCTCGGGAAACCGCCGGCGTTCGGTCTGGCCGTAGTTCACCAGCGCCACGAGCACGACCCCGCCGACGGTGTTGCCGAGCAACACCGGCAGCCAGAACTCGGCGAACACCGCGAACAGCCCGGCGTCGCCGACGAAGACCGCGAACAGCGCGTCGGCGGCGGTGACGACGACGTGGTAGAGCTCGGTGGCGACGATGGTGTAGAAGACGACGTAGATCAGGAGCAGACGGGCGATCGAGTCCCGGACGGCGTGGCCGAGCCACACGACGCCCGCGACCAGCCAGCCCGCGAACACCGCCTTGAAGAAGAGGTCCCACCAGCCGGTTTCGAGACCCGACTGGGTGAACTCCGCGGCGGCCGCCATCGCCGGTGGCGAGAGCACGTGAGTGTGGGCGAGCACGAACACGCCGAGGCCCGCCCCGAGGACGTTCCCGACGAGGACGATGACCCAGACCCGGAGCATCAGGGGCAGGCTGGCGAGGCGGGCGAGAAAGAGCGCGACCGGGGGTAGGGTGTTCTCGGTGTAGAGCTGGTAGCGCCCGAGGATGATGTAGATGAAGCCGATGGGGTAGAGCAGCGAGGCCAGCAAAGTGTTCTCGGGGAAGTACGCCGTCAGCGCGGCGTGGGCGACGAACGTGAGCACGATGGCGAAGCCCGCGGCGAGCCCGCTGAAGAAGAGTTCGCGCGCGCCGGTCGAGACCTCCTCGTCAGCGGTGGCGAGCACGCGCTGGAAGATCTCCTCCGAGGAGAAGCGGTCGCCCATCGCCCAGCCCGCGTTCGGCGCGCCGGAGGCGGCGTGGCCGGTGGACTCGCGGATCGGGTCCCCGTCGTCGGGTGCCTCGGTCGAACCCTCCCGAGTCCGGTCGCCGTCCCCGGGGTCGCCGTCGTTCACCGACACGCACGCGCCTCCGGGGGGTACCGCTCGCCGTCCCGACGCTGGAGGCATGGTTCCGTTGGTTTCGATCCCGGCATTCGGTAGCGGGAAAAGAGCCGATCGATACATAGCGCTATCGCCAGCGGGTGCAGGCGATTCCACCGGACGGGACCCCTATCGAGCGGACCGATCCGCCGCCCGAACGGGCGGCTTATCCCGGCCGCCGCCGAGGCTGGGATATGACGCGGAGCCGTGCCCGAGGGAGCGCCACGACCGACCGACTCCGGGCGTTCGTCCCCGGTCACGTCACGGGGTTCTTCAGCGTCCACCGCCACGAGGACCCTCGAAAGACAGGGTCCCGAGGCGTCGGCCTCGCACTCACCGACGGCGTGACGGTCGAACTCGTTCCCGCCGACGAGCCTGCGGTGGTCCTCGACGGCGACCCGGTCGAGATGGAGGCCGTGACCCGCACGCTCGACGCGCTCGGGGTCGCGGCACGCGCGGTCGTCGAGACCTCCGTCCCCGTCAGCGCGGGCTTCGGGGTCTCCGGCGGTGCGGCGCTCGGGACCGCGCTCGTCGCGAACGCCGCGGACGACCTCGCGCTCACCGAGAACGAACTCGTCGGGGTGGCCCACGCCGCCGAGGTCGAAGCGGGAACCGGCCTCGGGGATGTCGTGGCTCAGGCCCGCGGCGGGGTCCCGGTCCGACTCGACCCCGGCGCACCGGTGATGAACCGTCTCGACGGGCTCTCGGTACCCGAAACCCGGATCGAGTACGTCTCGTTCGGTGGGCGCTCGACCGACGAGATCATCGGTGGCGACGTCGGGACCCTCTCGGTGGCGGGCGAGCGCGCGCTCGACGCGCTGCTCGACGAACCGACGCTCCCGCGGGCGCTGGCGCTCTCGCGGTCGTTCGCGATCGAGGCCGACCTGCTCACCCCGCCCGTCGAGGCGGCCATCGAGGCCGTCCGCGAGGCGGGTGGCGAGGCCGCGATGGCGATGCTCGGCGACACGGTGATCTCGCTCGGCGACGGCCTCTCGGCGGCGGGCTACGACCCGGTCGTCTGCGAGGTCGACCCGTGTGGTGCGCGGTTGGTCTGACCGCCCGGCGCACGGAACGGTCGATTTTTCCCGATTCATCACGAATTCGTGGTATGAGCCACACGGCGGTCCCCGACGACCACCCCCGGAGCGCGTCGCTCCGGACCCGCCACCGGATCGAGGCCGGCATCGACGCCGGGATCACGAGTCGACAGGGGCTGATCGCGGAGGGCCGTGGCGAGGCCTTCGATTACCTCATCGGCGAACGGACCATCGAGAGCGCCGCCGCCGCCGAGCGCGCCGCCGCCGCCCACCTCCTCCGCGCGGAGTCGCCCGTGGTCTCCGTCAACGGCAACGTCGCCGCGCTCGCGCCCGAGGCGGTGGTCGACCTCGCCGACGCCACGGATGCGGCGATCGAGGTCAACCTCTTCAATCGGACCGAGGCGCGGATGAACGCGATCGCCGACCACCTCCGCGACCACGGGGCGAGCGAGGTGAAGGGACTCACCGCCGACGCCCGGATCCCCGGTCTCTCCCACGAGCGCGGCAAGGTCGATGCCGACGGGATCGGTGCCGCCGACGTGGTGTTGGTTCCCCTGGAAGACGGCGACCGCGCCGCGGCGCTCGCGGAGATGGGCAAGACCGAGATCGTGATCGACCTCAACCCACTGTCGCGCTCGCCGCAGGCCGCCGCCGTCCCGGTGGTCGACAACCTCGTCCGTGCGCTCCCGGCCATCACCGAGCACGCCCGTGACCTCCGCGACCGACCCGAGGAGTGGGACGCGATAATCGAGAACTTCGACCGCGAGGCGGCGCTCGCCGACGCTGAACGGGCGATCCGGTCGGGACAGCTGGACTGAGGTCGGGTTCCGACTACGTCGCCAACCGACTTTGGTTGACGGCGTAGACCGTGACGGTGTCCTCTTGATAGGCCACCCGAACACCCTGGAGGTCGTCGAACGGCTCGACGTCGCCGTAGCGGATGCGTTCGGTCGGGCTGACGTAGACGTACTCGACGCCGTACTGGTCGAGCAGCGCGACGCGCTGTTCGTCGGTTCCGAGGTAGATCGTGTTGACGGCTCGCACCCGATCCGCGTAGGCCGTCCAGCCCCGGTACTGGATCTCGTGTGGCACCCCGATCACGGTCGGCAGACCGGTGAGGCTCGCCGCCGGTGCGGCGCTCCAGCGGTAGATGTAGGGGCTTGCGGCCGAGACGATGGTCGGGCGACCCGACCGGTCGTCGAGCCACTCGATCCCCGCGACCTGGCCGGGGACGTTGTTCTCGGCCGCCGCCAGCCCGTCGAGCGTCGGCTCCTCGACCGGCGAGTTCGCGAAGTGACTCGTGAACGCGACCCCGCCGAACGTCGCGGTCGAGACCACGAGCACGCCCGCGAGCGCGCCCGCGAGCACCTGACGGCGCGACCACGACCAGCGCCGGCGACCGCGGACGAGCCGGGGGAGGATCACCCCGACCGCGCTCGCCCAGAGCACCCACGCCGGCATGTAGGTCTTCACGACGGTGTTGAACCGGGTACCGCCGCCCTCCTTGATGTAGACGACTTCGGCGAGGAGGACGAGCCCGAGCCCCGCGACAACGAGGACGCCCTCGAAACCCGTCCGGTCGGTCGCGACGAAGTACCAGCCGGCGGCGAGCAGCACGCCGAACAGCGCGAGCGGGGCGAGCGCGGCGGGCACCAGCACGACGACCGCGACGAACCAGCACAGCACCGCGACGGCGGCCGGGGTCTGCCAGCGCTCGCGAACCTGTGCGACGTAGTAGGCGACGAACACCGCGAGGAACGCCCCGTGGATCAGGAGGAGCGAGCCGAGCGGGCTGCGCGCACCCGCCGCGACCGCCGCGACCGGAGTCGAGGGACCGCTGCTGAGCGGACCGAAGACGAACGGTAGCGCCGCGACGATTCCGAGAACCCCCACGACGCCCGCCGCCACGAGCGCACCGACGAGGCGGGCGAGCGCCGCCGATGCCCGACCGGTCGTCGCCCGTTCGACGTACGGCGAGAGGTCGGCGGCCGCCCTCGATGGCAGAAGGTTTCGGAGGCGGGCCGGCGCGAACGTGAGCGTGAGCCAGACCACGCCGCCGGCGACCGCGAGCCCCCAGGTGTTGACGATGACGATGAACCCGACGACGAACGGTATCGCGCCGAACAGCAGGACCTGTCGCCGACGGCGGTGGGTCTCGGGAGTCCGGTAGTAGGCATAACAGAGCCCGACCACGACGACGAGAAACGGCGTGCTCACGGCGTACGGCCGGAGGTCGCCCCGGACGATGGCGAACAGCGGGAACGGGTTGTAGAGGTCGGCCATGATCCGGCCCGCGCTCTTGAAGTAGTAGTTCGAGGCGATCGGGGTCAGTATCGCCTCGGCCGCGAACTGGGTGTGCACGGACGCGAGCGCACCCGCCGCGGGCTCCCGGAGCCCCGACGGCAGGCGACGGACGACCAGTCGAACGGCCGTCGCGAGGTTCGCCGCGCCCACGGCGAAGAAGACCGCCGTCACGCCCGCGAGGGCCCGTGTCGTGTTGGGCTTCGAAAGCCTCTTTCCCCCGAGGGTCTCCTTCGCACGGTCGAGCCGCCGGCCCACCGAGACCGCGCCGGCGAGTTCGTAGACCCCCGCCGCGAGCGCACCGTAGAGGCCCGCCATCGAGAGGTTGAACCCGTACCACGGGTGGACGTCGAGCAGCCGGCTCAACATCGAGGTGAGGAGGTGGCCGCCGTAGTAGTAGATCACCGCCTCCCCCGAGAACCACATGTCCTCGGGCGGGAGAGTGGGCGCACGATAGAGCGACATCACGAGCCCGAAATCCAGGAACTTCTCGCCGTCGGGGGTGATCCCCGGGTCGACGCCGCGAACCGCGATCACGACCAGGTAGACGAGGGTGAACACCACGAGGACCTCGGCGGCCGCCCGGCGGTCGACCTCGACGCCGCCCCGGACCGAGGCCATCGCACAGACCGCGAGCCCGGCGAGTCCCGCGATCACCGCGACCCAGCCCAGCGCGAGGTGGCCGACCCAGAACCCGACGAGACCGAAGACGGCGAACGAGAGCCCGAGCGAGAAGCCAGCCCCCCGGCCCGGCAGCGACGAACAGAGCCGCGCGGCGACCGGCAGGCCGAACAGCCCGAGCACGACGTAGGCGACCCACCACACGACGACGAGACCGTACTCCATCCAGTTTGGAAGGCGGGGACGCCCGTTATACGCACTTCGGATCGACCCCGGCCGTCGACGCCGAACCCGCCCTCGACGGAACACTTTTCTACCACGACTGAATATCACTGGGTTGTATGACCCAGTTCAGCGACGTGGGCGAGGCGGACGTCACGCGAGCGATCGGCCAGGAGTGGACCGAGGAGTTCCTCGACTACACGGAGTCGGACGTGATAATCGTCGGCGGCGGCCCCTCGGGCCTGATGGCGGCGACGGAGTTGGGCGAGCGCGGCGTGAAGGCGATGGTCGTCGAGAAGAACAACTACCTCGGGGGTGGGTTCTGGCTCGGTGGTTTCCTGATGAACAAGGTCACGGTACGGGACCCCGCCCAGTCGGTGCTCGACGACCTCGACGTGAGCTACGAGGAATCGGCGGACTCGGAGGGGCTCTACGTCGCGAACGGTCCGGAGGCGTGTTCGGGACTGATCAAGGCGGCCTGTGACGCGGGCGCGAAGATGCAGAACATGACGGAGTTCACCGACATCGTGGTGCGCGAGAACCACCGCGTCGGCGGGATCGTGATGAACTGGACGCCGGTCCACGCCCTCCCGCGGGAGATCACCTGCGTCGACCCGATCGCGGTCGAGAGCGAGGTCGTGGTCGACGCCACCGGCCACGACGCGATGGTGGTCTCGAAGCTCGACGAACGGGGTGTGCTCGACGCGCCGGGGCTCGGGAGCGCCGCCGAGAGCGCGACCGGGATGGACCACACAGGAGAGGATTCCTACGGTGCGCCGGGTCACGATTCGCCGGGCCACGACTCGATGTGGGTCGGGAAGTCCGAGGACGGCGTGGTCGAACACACCGGAAAGGTCCACGACGGCGTCGTCGCGTCCGGGATGGCGGTCGCCACGACCTACGGCCTGCCCCGGATGGGACCGACCTTCGGCGCGATGCTCCTCTCGGGCAAGCGCGCCGCCCAGGCCGCCATCGACGAGCTCGGGATCGACGCCGACCCGATCGAACTGACGCCGCGGGCACCCGCCGACGACTGATCCCGCGACCCTACGATTCGACGAGTTCGACGAGGTTGCCCTCCGGGTCGCGGACGAACAGGATGCGCGACCCGCTGCCGGTCGTTCGGGGTTCGCTCAGCGTCTCGACGGATTCGGGCAGCCCCTCGTAGAAGCCGTCGACGTCGTCCGTCGCGAGGCCGAGGTGTTTCGCGCCGGGCTGGTTCACCATCGTCTCACCTACTGTTTCGCCCTCTGGCTCGTACTCGATGAGTTCGACGCGCGACCCGCCGGCGTCGAGGTGCGCGAACTTTCCCGTGGCATCCTCGACGGCGACCGCCGCCGCGAACTCGTCGTCCGAGAGGGTGAACTCCGCCGCGACGTCGAGACCGAGCACGTCGCGGTAGAACTCGATGGCCGTGTCGAGGTCGCGAACGGTGATCCCGGTGTGGTGGGCGGTGAGGTCGATATTGCTAGTGTCGCTCACGAGCCGACTACTCGGGTCGGGGTCGAAAACCGTTCGGTCGCCGGTGGGGCGTCGTGACGAGTCGGCGGATGGACTCGAACGCTTGTGTGAGGGTCAGACGCCGTGGGTCGAGTTCCGGATCCCGACGTGGGCGAACGCGAGGAGGGTGGCGAGCAACCACACGCCGACGACGGTATTCGTGAGGGCGCTTGGAACGATCGGCGGGAGGAAGAACGCCGCGAGGAAGGCAACGAGTGCGAGCACGGTCAGCCACTTGTAGACCCGGACGGCGTCGGCCATCGTCAGCGCTCGCTCGTCCTTTCGTGGGTCGTCCGTCGCCATACCGGACTGTTCCAAACCTACCCTCATGAGCTTTCAGGCGTCTCGCCGTCTCGCTCGACGGTGGCGGAACTCAGTCGAACGAACCCGAGCGCGAACGCCTCGTGGGCGTATTCAGGACGACCTTCGAGCGGCTCGCGGGCGGCGGCCACGCGGTCGTCGAGCGGTTTCCACGGCGGGGTCGAGTATCGGAGCCGGGTCGTGGGCGGGGCGCTCGCGGCGACGAACAGTCGAAAGAGCGCGTCGAGCGGGCGCGCCCGCGGGTCCGTGCTTCGGCTGGCGTCGAGCAGCGCGATTCGACCGCCGGGCCGGACCAGCGAGCACCACTCCTCGACCGCCGCCGCAGGGTTGCCGAGCATCCCGACCACGAAGCTCCCGAGCACGGCGTCGATCGGTCCCTCGATCGGCGGCGCGGTCGCGTCACCGCGGACGAGGTGGACGTTCTGCCAACCTCGCTCCTCGACCCGGACCGCCGCGCGGTCGAGCATCCCACGCGTGAAATCCACCCCGACGACCGTGCCGCTCGCGCCGACCCGTTCACGCAAGTACGGAAAGTTCGCGCCGGTTCCACAGCCCATCTCGACCACGGTGTCGCCGGGCGAGAGGTCGAGGCTCTCGGCAGTGCGCTCGCGCCACGACCCGACCCCTGGAAAGGTGGCGACGAGATCGTAGAGTCGCGCCCACCGGCCGTAGAAGGTCTGCGCCTCGTTCGTGCCCCGGTTCGCCGCGTCGGTGTGCTGCCCCATATCAGACGAGGTCGCGGACGCGGGCGGCGGCGTCCTCGGCGCTCGGCGCGAGGAGGTAGACGATGGCCTCGATACCGAACCCGCCCGCCTGGTAGAGCACGTCGGCGTCGGCGGCCTCGACCGCCCCGATGGCCGACTCGGCGTCGGTGTCGCCGTCGAACTCCACAGTGCGAAAGCCCTCGGCTTCGAGCCGTTCGACGATCGCCGGATCGTAGCGGAGGTTGAGCGCGGCGCGCGCGTCGCTGCCCGCGGCGCGCGCGGCGAGCAACACGCCCGCGACGTGGCCCGAGACCCCGAACTCCGGTTCGCCCGGCACGGTGGTTCGGCCCTTCACGTCGAAGATCCGGCCCGGAACGCCGGCGACGTCCTCGATCCCGTTCGGCTCGGGGACGCACTCGACGAGGTTCGAGCCCACGTTCGGGATGAGGCTCGCGAATCCACCGGTCGTTTCGAGCGTGGTGAGCCCGCGCCGGACCGACGCCAGCGTGCGCTCGGCCGCTCGGAGGTCGCTGTCGGCGTCGTGGACGTCGAAGCCCGCGTTGCCCGCGAGCCCCGGCACCGCCTCGGCGTGGAGATCGGCCAGAAGGTCGCCGCGTTCGAGCGCCCGGATCAGGATCTCGGTCTCGACCAGCGCGCCGACCTGGGTCGTCTCGCCGGTCGCGAGGCCGTCGGCGAGCTCGTCGACGAGGGTGGCGACCCGGTCGTCCTCGCTTATCCGGTCGTTCCGCGCCACCTCGCCGTGGGCGTACTTCGAGACCGCCGACTGGCTGATGTCGAGGATGTCGGCCACCTCGCTCTGGGTCAGCCCGCGCTCGCGGAGGCGCTCGGCCAACAGCGAGCGAAACGTGGGCAGGAACTCGTCGACCACGATCTCCTCGACGAACCTCATCGCGGTTCCTCGTCCCCCTCGATCCCGGCACGCTGGTCGCCACCGAACTCGTGGTCGTTGCCGATCCGGGAGGCCTGTGGCCCGGTCTGGTCCTGATACTTCGAGCCCCGACCCGCACCGTAGGGCTCCTCGGCCGGCGATTTGAGTTCGGTGAAGACCACCTGCGAGATCCGCATGCCGGGCGAGAGCGCGACCGGCGCGGTCCCCAGATTCGAGAGTTCGAGCGTGACCTGGCCCCGATAGCCCGGGTCCACGATGCCCGCCGTGGCGTGGATCACGACCGCGAGCCGGCCGAGCGAGGAGCGCCCCTCGACGTGGGCGATCAGGTCGTCGGGGACCGAGAGCCGTTCGACGGTCGTCCCCAGCACGAAGTCGCCCGGATGGAGGATGAACTCCTCGTCCTCGTCGACGACGGTCTCGGTGACGTACTCGTCGACCTCGTTCGTCGAGTCGGGGTGGATACAGGGGATGTTGGTCCGCTGGAATTCGAGGAACTCCCGACCCAGCCGGAGGTCGACGCTCGCGGGCTGGATCTGGAGGGCGGGGTCGGCGAGCGGCTCGATGGCGAGGCTGCCCGCCGCAAGCCGCCGGCGGATGTCGCCGTCCGAGAGTATCATACCCCGAAACCACGGCGAAGCGGCCTAAAACCTTCCCGTCGAGTTCGGTCCCCATGCAAGGGCAAGGGCTTTCCGGGGAGCGGCTGTCGCACGGGACGATGGCTTCCGATGGCGAGTTCGGTCCGTTCACCAACCGAGCGCGCGTCGCGTGGTGGGTCTTCGTCCTCGCTCTCGGGCTCGTCGCGGCCTATCTCGCGTACTCCTTCGTCGGTGTGATCGTCCTCGGCGTCTTCGGCTACTACGCTACGAGACCGATCTGCCGACGGTTCGCGCGCTACACCGACTCCCCCGGGCTCGCGGCGGTCACCACCGTCGTCGTGGTGGTCGTCCCGATCCTCCTGCTCGTCGTCTACACCGGTTTCCGTATCTACCAGCAGGTCCGGCGGCTCCTCTTCTCCGACAGTTCTGAGAGCATCGCGACGTACCTCAACGTCAGCGCGCTCCCCGCCGACCAGCAGGCGATGGTCAGCTCGTTGCTTCGGAACCCGGCTCAGCTCGTCAGTCAGCCCCGTCAGGTCCTCGACCTCCTCCCGACGCTGCTCCAGCAGGGCACGCTGGTCTTCAACGCGGTGTTCGGCGGCCTCCTGCTCGTCGCGCTCGCGGTCGCGCTCTCGTACTACCTGCTCGAAAACGACCACCGGCTCGCGCGTGGGTTCGAGTCGCTGGTCGGCGGCGAGGACACCGTCGCCTACGCCTACGCCTCGACGGTCGACGCCGACCTCGAATCGGTCTTCTTCGGCAACGTCCTGTTCGTCGCCGCGATGACGGTCATCGCCGGGGTCACCTACGAGGCCACCACCCTCCTCGCTCCGGCGGGCATCGAGGTCCCGCTGATCCTCGCGCTCTCGGTGCTCACCGGGCTCACGAGCCTCCTCCCGATCGTTGTCAGCAAGGTGGTCTATCTCCCGCTCGTCGGCTACCTCGCGCTGCAGGCGCTCGACGCCGGTCGCGGCGCGCTCGCGTTCGTGGTCGGGGTGTTGGTCGTCTACTTCCTCGTGCTCGACATCCTCCCCCAGACGTTCGTCCAGCCCTACATCACGGGTCGCCAGCTCGACATGGTACTTCTGATGTTCTCGTACATCCTCGGCCCGACCCTCCTCGGCTGGTACGGTTTCTTCGTGCTCCCGATCGTCTTCATCGTGATGCTCGAAGCCGTGCGGATCGTGCTCCCCGAACTCGTTCGTGGCGAGCCCCTCACCCCGACGATCTCGCTCGGTCACGGCGTCGGCAGCGACGTCGAATCGACGCGCGTCGGGGTGTCGGCAACGGACGACCCGATCGACGAGGCCGGCGAGGACGAGACGGCCACCGAGAACTGACCGATCGCTGGGTTCGCTGGATCGAGCGGCTGAGAAGGAATTCGGTGACTACAGCGCTTGCGAGGGTTCCTCGTCGCGTCGCGTGTCGCCGCGACGGTATCGGTCCAGCCGTCGGTAGCCCGTTATCGTTCCGCCGTCGTCGACCTGGAGCGCGTACCGCCCGATGATGTCCTGGGTGTCGGGCACCGAGTTGCGCTCGACGATCTCGACGAGGGCGTGCCAGTCGCCGTCGTCGTTCTGTTCGATCTCGATGACGCTATCGAGCGGACGGCCGATCAGGTCCGCGGCGGCGTCGCGGACGTGGTTTCGAACCTCGAGGATGCCGGGGCTGACGCTCTCGCCACCGTCGGCGGTGGTCTGGTCGGACCCGTCCGATCCGCCGTCCGCCTCGCTCTCGTCGTCTTCGACGGCGTCGAGACGTTCGTCGATCGCGTCGAGGGCTCCGGTCCGGTTCTCGTTCTCGGATTCGGACTCGCGGACCTCCTCGAGGGTGTCCGGGTCGTCGATCGATTCGAGTTCGTCGCGCAGTTCGTCGATGGTATACTCGCTTGGGTCGAGGTCAGCCATTGGTGGATGGTATCATCTCGGGGGTGATATATAAAACGCCGCACGGGTTCGGGCGCGACGCCCGACCGATGGTGGGCGTTACTGCTCTTGTTCTTGCTCTTCGATCCGGACTTCCGGCTCGTCGGGTTCGGGCTGGACCATCGGCGAGGTACCCAGATCGAGGTCCTTCAGGTCCTGGAGGTCCCCGGACTGGCTCGCCATCTCCAACTTGGATATCTCCTTCCCGTAGTGGAGGAAGGTGTCGACCGAGGCGACGACCACGCGCGCCTCGACCGTGAGGATCTCGATACCGACCACCGAGACACGCGCCCAGATGTCGATGACGATCCCCTTATCGAGGATTCGGTCGAGCACTTCGGCCAGACTGTCGCTTGAGGGTCGTGCACTCATCGTACTCCCTTCGAGGATGGGCCACCTAATACTCTTTGGGCAAGCACCGGCAGGGTGGGGTGCCGCCGGTGGTTCGATCCGGCCGTCGAATGGGGGGCGGGAGACCGAACGCGGTCCCGCGAGAGGTTGCGCGTGCTGGCGACATGCCTATTAGCACGACCGCTGATACTATGGTATGGCGCGCGAGAGTTGTCCGTGCGTCGTCCCATCATGAGCGAGAACCTCTACGCCTACGGCGTCGTCGAGAACGAGGAGCTGGAGTTCGAGGTCGACGGCGTTGCGGGTGCGACGAACGCCTACACGGTGAGCCACGGCCCGCTCGCGGCCATCGTGACCGACATCGACACGATGGACCCCGAACTCTCGGACGAGAACGCCCGCGCGCACGACGACGTCCTCCAGACCGTCCTGCTCGACGACGGCGGCCGAACGGTGGTGCCGATGCAGTTCGGGTCGGTCTTCAAGAACGGCCGGGCGCTCAAGAACGTGCTTCGGGGCGGCCGGCGGGCGTTCACGAAGGCGCTCCGCGAGATCGACGGCTACTTCGAGTTCGGCGTCAAGCTCGTCGCCGACGAGGACGCCTCGATCGACGCCGAGGCGGTTCGCGAGGACGCCGTCGAACGGTTCGCGGCGGCCAGCGTCAACGAAGCCGAGAACGACCGGTTCAGCGACCGGCTCGTGATGAACCGGTCGTATCTCGTCGACCGTGACGAACGGATCGCGTTCGACGAGGCCGTAGACGCGGTCACCGACGACTACGGCGATGTCCTCACGGTCCAGTACACCGGGCCGTGGCCGCCGTACAACTTCGTGGACATCGAGATCGGTGCACAGGGGAATCAGCAATAGTGTTCATCCTCGACGACCTCCTCCTGCGCCCGATCGTCTCGGTCGCGAACGTCATCCACTCGATGGCGATCGAGGAGCTCTACGACGTCCAGGGGATACAGGACGAGATCAAAGAGAACCGATTGCTGTTCGAGATCGGCGACCGCGATGTCGAGGAGTACGAACGCAGACAGGACGAGCTGCGAACACAGCTCGACGTCGCGCGCGAGGCGCGCGAGACGCTGTCGAGCAAGGTTGAGGTGAAACGATAATGACATCCGATGACCATGACGCGGAACGAAGCGACGCCGGTGGATCGGGGTTCGTCCGGACGGTGTTGTCGGGGCTGTTCGAGACCATCGCCGACATGGACGAACGGAACCAGCGACGCCGGAGCGCGACCGGGAGCGGCCGCAGCGGCTCCACCCGGTTCGACTACGGGCTCGACGTCGGGATCGGACCTGGCCGGGACGAGTCGCAGTCGCGTGACCCGGAGGTCGAGACCGACTACGCGGCCTCCGTGAACCCGACCGACGAGGGCTGTATCGTCACGCTCGACCTCCCGGACGTCGACCCGCACGACCTCGCGGCGGGCGTCGACTCGTCGGGCGAGACCCTCGTGGTCGGGACGGATTCGGTGATACTCGAACGCGTCTCGCTCCCGCGTGGGGACCTCGCGGTCGCGGACGCGTCGTTCAACAACGGCGTGCTCGACGTTCGACTCGTCGTCGAGGGGGCGGCATGAGCGACTCCGAATCGAAGGAACGGATGGCCGAGGCCGCCGACAAGCTCGACTCCGCGCTCGGCGCTTCGGAGCGGAACGCGAACGAGGAGACCGACGAGACCGAGACCGCCGAGGAATCCGGCGAGGCCGAGGACGCACTCCCCGAGCTGCCGGAGATGGACGGTCTCATCGAGCGCGTCGAGACCGACATCGAATCGCTCCTCGGGGTGTTGAACGGCGAGATCGCGTTCTCGGAGGCCCGCGAGGACATCGAGGACCTCGGGAACGTCATCGAGGAGACCGGCGAGCTCCTCGACACCGTCGACATGAGCCAGCTCCCCGACGCCATCGACATCGAGGAGCTCCCGTCGGCGATCGACGCCGACGAGCTGCCGGAGGCGATAGCGACCCTCGAACCGGGCCGCGCGGTCGAACTCACCCAGCTCGCCTCGCTCGTGGAGTTCAACGAGCTCTGGGGGTCGGTCGACGTCCGGGAGTTCATCCGGAACAAAGAGGAACTCGAGGACGCCACCGACGAGGTCACCGACGACGATCCGGACGATTCGGGGGCCGACGACTCCTCGATACTGGGTTCGTCCGACGACTCGTCCATGTTTGGTTCGTCCGACGACGGATCGGGAACCGATGACTCCTCGATGCTGAGTTCGTCCGACGATGGACCGGACACGAGCACGTCGTCGGCCGACGGTCCCTCGCTCGCCGAACAGCAGGCGGCCGCCCAGGCGACGATCCAATCGAAGCTCCGGGACGCGATCGGGGAGTTCCGCGAGAGCGTGCTCGACACGCGCGAGCAGGTCAAGGAGGCGCGCGAGACCGCGAACGAGAAGATCGAGGAGAAGACCGGGGGCGACATCGGCCAGCCCTCCTCCCGGAACCCGACCGCGGTCTCGACGATGACCGCGGGCTGGAAGACCGGTAGCTGGTCGTCGACGGGTTACTCGACGGTGCCGGCCGAGACGCGCCACTCGAACGCGCCGAACCACCCCCGGCTCTACGGTTCGCGATTCGAGGGCATCCGGAACGAGGAGGCCGACGATGAGTAGCGGCGGTCCAACGCGAGAGAGCGACAGCCTCGCCGACGTGGTGGAGATGCTGCTCGACAAGGGGGTCGTGATCAACGCCGACATCGTGGTCTCCATCGGCGACACCGAACTCCTCGGAGTCCAGCTCCGGGCCGCGATCGCCTCGTTCGAGACCGCCGCCGAGTACGGTCTCGAGTTCCCGGACGGCACCGACATGGAACGGGTCGAGGCGGCCTCCGGGCGGTCCGAGCTCCCGGACGAGACGGACGACGAACAGACCACGATCGACGCGGTCGGCGAGGAGGTCGTCGACGCCGCCGGCGACTCCGACGACCAGGGCGAGCCCGGGATCCGTTCGCGGCCGGACTCCGACGAGGACGACGAAGCGGACGAGGACGGTGAGACCGAGGAGCCCAAGGAGGTCGTGGAGGAGGCCAATGACGACGATTGACGTCGACGGCGACCAGGCGCGCGACGGGCTGATGACCCTGGTGGTCACGGTGGTCGAACTCCTCGTGGACGCGATGGAACGCGAGGCGATCCGCCGGATGGAGTCGGGCGAACTCACCGACGAGGAGATCGAGCGGCTGGGCTCGCAGCTGGCGGCGCTCGAAACCGAGATCGAGAACATCAAGCAGGACGAGGGGATCGAGGAGCCGGTCGACGACCTCCGTGGCGAGCTCGACGGGCTGGTCCGGGACCTCGTCGAGCGTGCCGACGAACCCCGCGACGAACGGGGCGTGATCGACGGTGTCTGAGACCGACGCGTTCGACGAGGGACGGTACCTCTACTGTGCCGTGCGGCTGGACGGCGACGCCGAGTTCTCGGCGACCGGCGTCGACGACGAACCCGTGCGGCTGGTCGCGGTCGACGACATCGGAGTCGTGGTTCACGACTGTGAATCCCTCTACGACACCGCCGACATGGACGTGGTGCGGACGTGGGTGCTCCAGCACCAGCGCGTCGTCGACGAGGCGGGCGAGGCGTTCGACACCCCGCTTCCCTTCCAGTTCGACACCGTCGTGACCGGGAGCGACGAGAGCGTGCGCGAGTGGGTCCGCGAGGAGCGCGAGACCGTCGGTGACTACCTCGACGCGGTCGCCGGCCACTGGGAGTACCGGATCGAACTCCGGCGCGACGAGCAGGCGTTGGTCGAAGACCTCGAAGCCAGCGACGACCGGCTCGGGGAGCTCGACACCGAGATCGCCGACGCGGGTTCGGGGACCGCGTTCATGCTCGAGAAACAGTACGACCAGCGGCTCCGCGAGCTCAAGCGCGAACGCCGTAACGAGCGGGCGGGGGCGCTCCACGAGCGGCTCGAATCGGTCGTCCGCAACGTCTCCGAACTCGGCGAGCGAACCACGCTCGACGACGAGGACGCCGGCGACGACGGTATGGAGACCCAAGCCCGGTTCACGGTGCTCGCGCCGGCCGACCGCGAGGACGACCTCGGCGACCTGCTCGACGAGGTCGCGGCCGAGTCCGGGGTCGAGGTCAGGTTCACCGGGCCGTGGCCGCCGTACTCGTTCGCGCCGGCCATCGGGGGTGAGGATGGAGCCGAAACGGGCTGACGACGACGTCATCGTCGACCTGCTCGACGTCATCCTCCGCGACGGGGCGGTGATCGAGGCCGACGCCATCATCAGCGTCGCCGACATCCCCCTCGTCGGGCTGAAACTCCGGGCGGCGCTCGCCGGGATGGCGACGATGACGGAGTACGGCATCTTCGAGGAGTGGGACCGCCAGCAGCGCCAGCGTGCGCTCGCCGGCGACGAACTCACCGACGCGCGGTTCGCGGAGGGACCGACCGACGACCCGGGCCAGTTGGAGGGAGAGGAGCCGTGACACCGATCCCGGCCCCGGAGACGGGGATCCACGCCCGTGCAAGCAGCGCAGTTATACCACCGACCCGGCCATATCGACCCATCGAGCGACTCGCTCGCCGACGAAACTCAACCATGACCCGACACCAACAGCGACCGGACGGCGTCCCGAAGCGGAACCAGCCCTCGTTCCCGACCCCGGAGGTGAGCCGATGGGTGTAGCCACGACCCTCTTCCGGCTCATCGGCGGGATCGTCGGCGAGCGGGTCGGAAGCTCGATCGGCGACCGGAT
Source organism: Halococcus salsus (assembly GCF_009900715.1). Lineage (NCBI taxonomy): Archaea > Methanobacteriati > Methanobacteriota > Halobacteria > Halobacteriales > Halococcaceae > Halococcus > Halococcus salsus. Next base: position 109,794 of record NZ_JAAAJC010000004.1, on the reverse strand, counting down.
CGAGCGATCGTTCCTCGGGAGCAACGGGGACGAAACCGACGAGGACGAGGAAGAAGGGGACGAAGCGGACGAATCCGACGAGGACGAAGAAGAGGAAGCCGACGAAGAGGAGGCCGAAGAAGAGGAAGGAACCGACGAGTCGAGCGAGACGGAGTCGGACGAGGACGAGTCGGCCGGCGGGAGCGTCGCGGAACGGGTGACGAGCGCCCTCGACTCGGTGGCGGGCGGCTCGGACGAGGACGAAGACGAGTCGAGCGCGCTCGGCGACCTCGACGCGATGTCCGACGAGGACCTCCAGGACCTGGCCGAGACCCTCGTCGACGAACTCAACCGACGGAGCGAGGAGTAGGGCTCACTGACGCCCGCGATCTTTTTCGAAGCATCGACCGAGTAGGCAGTCCTTTATTCGCCGCCGCCTGGATCCGGACGTGAAACAGGCCATCGTCGCGCGCACCGACATCGGGATGGGGAAGGGAAAGCTCGCCGCGCAGGTCGCCCACGCCTCGCTGTCGGCCTACGAGGACGCCGACCGACGCGCTCGGACGGCATGGAAGGGCGAGGGCCAGAAGAAGGTGGTGCTGAAAGGCGATTCCGAGCGCACGCTGTTCGAGCTCGCCGACCGCGCCGAGCGCGAGGGGCTGCCCCACGCCGTCATCCGCGACGCGGGTCACACCCAGCTCGACCCCGGCACCGTGACGGCGCTCGCGGTCGGGCCGGGTGAGGACCGCGTCGTCGACCGCGTGACGGGCGACCTCTCCCTGTACTGATCCGTCGGACGGACCGGTGTCAAGGGCCAGGGCGCGTGCTGCCCGATTCCCCCGACGCGAGATGAGCGGTTGTTTACACGGAACCGCTCCACAAATAACGACGATCTCGATCTTCGAGCCCGAAATCGGCGGCGATCCGGACGGATCGCGAAGCCGTTATACGGTTTCACCGACCGGTGTTCGTGTGGATGATCGATGACGACTGACCCAGCGCGGACGGCGACCGATGGCGAGGACGAGCCGGGGGAGGGCCCCTACGACTATCCCGAACCGCCGACGGAGCTCACGGCGGGCCGACGGGGGAACTGGCTCAAACTCCTCGCGTACTTCGGGCCGGGCGCGGTCGTGGCGTCCGCGACCCTCGGCTCCGGCGAGGTGCTGTTCGCGCCGCGGGGTGGGGCGATCTTCGGCTACGCGATCCTCTGGACGCTGGTCTGGGCGGGGCTCGTCAAGGGGATCGTGGCCTACTCCGGGATCCGGTACTACACCCTGACGGGCGAGCACGTCACCTCCCGGTGGGCGAAGCTGCCGGGCCCGCGGGGCTGGTTTCCGCTGCTGATCGGGGTGATATCGATCGCGGCCTTCCCGGCGTGGATCGCGGGCTACGGCGAGTTCCTCGGGCAGATCGTGACCTGGACGCTCGGCGTCGGGCAGAACGAGACCAACTTCGCGGTCGTGGGCACCGTCTTGATCCTAGTGACGGCGGCGCTCGCGATCCTCGGTGGCTACGACCTCGTCGAGCGTGTACAGGTCCTGATCGTGGCGTTCCTCTCGGCGGCGATCCTCGTGTTGACCGTGAGTTCGCTCCCCTCGCCGGTAGCGATCCTCGGCGGGCTGGTCCCCTCGCTTCCGGGCGGCTATCCCTCGTTCGTGGTCGACAACTACCCCACGATCGCCGAGCGGCCCGTCTGGGTCGAGGTCGTGACGTACATGGGGGCGGTCGGCGGTGGAGTCTACGACTACGTCGGTTACGTCGGCTACGCCAAGCGACGAGGCTGGGGGATGCTCGGCCGGTCCGACCACGCCGAGGTGGAGCGGTTCGTCCGGGAGCTCGACAGCAGCGAGACCGTCCCGATCGCCACGAGCGAGGCCAACCGAAAACGCGGCCGGGCGTGGCTGAAGGCCCCACAGATCGACGTGCTGGTCGCGTTCGTCGCGATCACCTTCTTCACCGCAGCGGCGATGATCCTGGGTGCGGAGAGTCTCAACACCGCACAGCTTGTGCCCGCCGACTTCCAGCTGTTCCAGTATCAGGCCCAGTGGTTCGCCGACATCAACCCGAGCCTCACGATCCTCTGGCAGGTCGGGGTGTTCTTCGCGATCTTCGGGTCGCTCTACGCCGTCTGGGAGGGCTACACCTGGACGTGGCTCGAATCGTTCAAACCCTTCTCCGCCCGGATCCGTCGGCTCGAACGCGACCGCCTGGGGCTGGCTCGAACGATAACGGTCGTCTACGCCGGCGGGGTCGCGCTCGTCCTGCTCTGGTCGGACCTCGACGCCATCAGCATCGTCACCCCGGCATCGCTGCTCGGCGGGGTGTTCGGATGTGGACTCTGGTGCTGGGCGATGCTGTGGGCCGAGAAGACCGCGCTGCCCCCCGAGTGGCAGGGCGGCTGGAAACTCGACCTCGGGCTCGTCGTCGCCGGGTCGTTCCTGACGATCGCCGGCGTCGTCTCGATCGCCCAGTTCTTCGGGTTCGCACCGTAGTCGGACCCGACCACTTCTTCCGGACACCGACGGACGGTGCGAAGGCCTAAACGGGCCGACGGTGTCGCTCCCCGTATGGAACTGATCGCCGAACCCGATGAGTACCGGATCCTGGTCGCGCTCGCGGTGTTGGCGGTGATGTGGGTCTACGTGATCGGCTCACAGGTCGGGTTCTGAGCTCTCGGGGGCCGAGGACCCGCCTTCGAGCGTTTCGAGCCGCCCGTCGAGTACCCCGAGTGCCCGTCGGACGCGATACCAGCGGAGCCCACAGTAGCCGGCGACGACGGCGGTACAGCCGGCGAGCACGACCGAGACGAGCGCCGCGGCGGCCGCGACCACGAGACAGCCCGCGGCCAGCCCCGCCCAGAGGTGGTGTTTACCGCGATACTCGGCGCGGACCTCGCGCAACATCGTGGCCTGCTCGCCGGTGGTGTACTCGCGGTCGGTGTCGACCTCGTACCGCGCCACCAGCCCCGTCTCGTCCTCGCTGTGCTCGCGTGAGGCCGCCACGGTCCGACCGAGGAGCCACCGTCGCGAGGCGTAGACGCCACCGAGGAGGGGTAAGAAGCCGGCGACGAAGCCGTACCGGAAGTAGACGACGACCGTGAGCACGAAACAGCCACCTGCGAGCCCGAGCCAGGCGGCCGGCGTCGACGGTGCTCGACGATCCATTCCGTCGACCTACGACACAGCGCGGCAAAAACGCGTTCATCGGCGTCCGTCGTCAGTGCTCGATGCTTTTCCCCGCTCCCCTCGTTCCGGCCGCATGGACTGCCCCGACTGCGGAGACGAGACCGTCGCGTTCGCCGTTCCGGACGAGTATCGGGAGTTCACCCCGGACGACGACGAGGTGCTCGCGCTCTGTCCGACCTGTCTCGGACTCCACCCGACCGCGGACGCCGACCCGGATCCCGATTTCGCGCGGGTGGGCGAGGCCTTTCCGAGCGGTGCGGCCGCGATACCGATGGCGCTCGCGCTCGGGCTGCTCGATTCGCTCGCGCTCCACCGCTCGGCCATCGAGACGTTGCTCGAACGGGTCGAACGCGCCGGGGCCGACCCGCTGTTGGTGCTCGACCGCCTCGCGGCCGATCCGGAGGTCGACGCACGGATGGACCTCGACGGACGGCGGCGGCAGGTGGCGCAGTTCCGGGGGTGAGGCTACGGCTGTCTGACCGCCGAGGCGATCCGTTGCATCAGCGATTGGGAGGGCCGTGCGTTCTCGGTCACCTGGTAGTCGTTCCGGAGCCCGCCGTCGGTCTCGGCGCTCAGGATCCGCATGTCCGCCGATTCGGCCACCCGTTCGACGCCGGCCCCGATCGACCCTAGCGTGGTGATCAGGAAGGGACGGGCGTCGACCGCCGTCGCGACGTCGCGGAGGTGGAGCGCGTCCGCCTCCACGGGGCGTTCGTGGATCGACGCCACGATCCGGCTGTCGAGCAGGATGTCCTCGGCGTAGACGTGGACGGGCTGGTCGCCGGCGTCGGTGTGGACGGTCGTGTCGGCCTCGGCCTCGAACCCACGCTCTTCGAGCATCTCGACGACCGACTCGCGGGCGGCGAGCTGGGCGTCGACCCACTGTCGACCGCCGTCGGTGAGGCTGTACCGACAGAGCACTCGCTCGATGGTGTCCTCGGGGGCGAAGACCTCGCTACACTCCCGACACCGGAGTGCGTGTTCGGGGGTCTCGAAGTACGACCCGCAGTCTTGACAGACGTGGCGCGTCCCGCGCTCGACCTCGTCGAGCGTCTCGAGCTCCGCCTCGCAGCCGGGACAGACGTACTCCTCGACGCCGACCTCGAACTCCTCGCGCGGGGCGATGTGTCCGCACGCGAGGTGTTCGAACAGTTCGGTCTCGACGGTGTAGGCCGAGCCACAGCCGCCACAGGCCGTGGTGTACTGCATCCCCTCCGCGTCGCAGCTCGGGCAGACGTAGACCTTCTCGACGAACGTCTTCTCCAGGATCTCGCGTTGGGCCAACGATTCGAGTACCTGGTAGGCCCCGGGGTCGTCGTCGTTGAGGTGGCGTTCGGCCGCCGGGTAGCCGACATCGCCGGTATCGGTATCGATCGACGGCTCGTACTCCGCCGTCGACCCGTCCGCGAGCGCCGTGAGGGCTGTGAGTGTTCCGGGCGAAACCATGGTCGCTGTATTTTCCTCCGCGCGACGGAATAAATAGTTTGCTCAAACCCCACCGCCCTCCGGCGACCGCTCGCTTTAGACGCCCGTCGAGTACCGCAGGATGCCCGCGATCCCGCCGAACGCGTCGAGCAGCTGTTCGCCCTTCTCGAAGTCCGAGGAGATGAACTTGGTTTCGGTGCCGCGCTTGTCCGCGATGTCGATGAGGTGGTCGATGGCGTCCTCGCGGTCGCCCTCCTCGACCTCCGTGCCACACTCCTCGCAGGTGTGGACCGGCGTCTCGGCCCGCGGCCCGACGAGTTCGAACTCCTCGTGGCCGTTCGGACACTCGTAGGCCACGACGTCTTGACGGAGGTCCTCGGAGATCAGGAGCCGGTCGACCGACCCCAGGATCAGGTTCTCGCGGGTCGCGCCGAAGCCGTAGGTCGCGAGGTTGCCCCCGTGGAGTTCGCCGAAGAACTCCTCCATCTGGTTCTTGTCCTCGATGACCTCCTGGCCCGCGAGGGTCTCGCTCGCGGCGTCCACGAGGTCCGAGAGGCCGGACTCGTCGGTGTAGGACACATCATATTTCCCGAGGACCTTGTCCTGGAGTTCGTGGTGGAGGTAGTCACCGTCGAGGAACTCGTCCTTGGTCGGTGAGGGGCCACCCACGAGCACGCCGTCGATGTCGTGGCGTTCGGGCACCATCAGGTCGTTCGCCATCCCCGCGACCTTCTGATAGAAGTTGTCGATCGCTTCGAGCCGGAGGCGGGCGAACCGTTGGGCCGACTGGCCACCCTTTCGCTGTTTGCCGGGGACGAGCGAGGACGCCGAACTCACGGGTTCGACCCGCTTGCCACGGAGCCAGCCGACGTTGGCCTCGCGCCGGTCGAGCACGATGAGTCCGAACAGTCCTTGATCGGCGAGCATCGCTTCGAGGGGTTCGGTGACGAACTCGGAGGAGCACCGATAGAGCGAGGATTGTATCGGCTGGGGCGGGTTCTCGAGGGCTCTCGTGATCATCTTCGTCTGCCCGCCGCCGGTGTCGATCGCCCCGCTGAACAGCACCAGTCCGTTCTCGGGTGGGAAGGTGTCGTAGTAGCGGAGCCGGTCGCGGATCGACTTCAGCGCGTCCTGGACGTTGGTTCTGGTCTGTTTGGATTTGATGTTCGAGGCTTCGGAGTACTCCTCGTTGACGTGGGCGACGTTGTCGGAGATCTTCTCGTCGGGCGTGATATAGAGACTGACGAGCTGCGTTCCTGATCCCTCGTACTGCTTGAGGTCCTCGATCAGCCGCCGGAACTCGTACTTTTTCCGGTCGGATTGTTCTGCTTGCTGGGTGCTCATTGGGGGATCCTACCGCCTTCGGTGGTAAGTACCCTTTGACCGCCCGAACGCGCGGTTCGCCCCCGGTCAGGTTTATATCCCTCGTGTTCGATAGTTCGGCGCATGGCGGGACGCGTCTACGCGCTGGCGAGCGGGAAGGGTGGCGTGGGCAAGACCACGTCGGCGGTCAACCTCGGCGCGGCGCTCCACGACGCCAGCTACGACACCGTCGTCCTCGACGCCGACCTCGCGATGGCGAACCTCGGTGGTCTCGTGGGTATCGACGACGGTCCGACGGTCCACGACGTGCTCGCGAACGAGGTGGCCCTCGGCGACGCGCTGGTGTGGGTGGACGAGAACGGGCCGCAGCGTTCGCCGCCGGCGGAGGGGCCGTCGTTCGTGGTAGTACCGGGGTCGCGTTCGCTCGATTCGTTCGCCGCCGCCGACCCCGGCGAGCTCCGGCGGGTCGTCGAGTCGCTCGCCGCGGCCGCCGACTTCGTGGTCTGTGACACCGGTGCGGGCCTGACCCACGAGAACGCGGTGCCGTTCGGCGTTGCGGACGGTGTGGTGCTCGTGACCACCCCGGATCCGGTGGCGGTCGCGGACGCGCGAAAGACCGCGGGCTTCGCCGAACGGGCGGGCGGGATGGTCGTCGGGTCGGTGCTCACTCGGGCGACCGACGAGACCGACGTCTCCGGGGTGGCTCGACGGCTGGGAACCGAGATGCTCGCGGTGGTCCCCGAATCAGCTGACGTGGGAACCGAGCCGCTGGTTCGGACGGCTCCCGAGGGCTACGCCGCCGAGGCCTACCGTCGCCTCGCGTCGGCGCTCGTCGACCGCGACGAACCGAGTCGGGAGACGGCCTTCGCCGACAGTTCGATCGCCGCGGCGTCCGAAACGTCGGAATCCGGCGTCTCGCGGGTGGTCGGTCGGATCTCGGGTGCGCTCGACCGGGATCGGAACGGGTAGTTTCACATCGATTCCGGCGCGGCGACCCCGAGCAGCGAGAGGGCGTTCGCCATCGTGTGCCGCGAGGCAGCCACGAGCGCTAGCCGCGCCTCGCGGACCTCGCCCTCCGCCGACAGCACCGGACACTCGCGGTAGAAGGCGTTGAACGTCTCCGCGAACTCGCGGGTGTAGGTCGCGACGACGTGGGGGGCGAGTTCGTCGGCGGCCCGTTCGACCACCGCCGGGAATCGCGCGACGACGCGGAGTAGCGCGCGCTCCTCGGGCGTCGAGAGCGCGCTCGCGTCGAGGTCGTTCGGCGGGACCTCATCGGCTTCATCCAAAATCCCACAGGTCCGCGCGTGGACGTACTGGACGTAGGGCGCGCTCTGGGCCTCGAAGTTCAGCGCCTGCTCCCACTCGAACGTGATGGCTTTCGCCGGCTGTTTCGAGACGATGTCGTAGCGCACCGCGCCGATCCCGACCTGGCGGGCGATCCGCTCGACGTCGTCCGCCGAGAGGTCGTCGTCGCGGATCCGGTCGTCGAGGCGGCTCTCGACCTCCTCGCGTGCCCGCGCGACGGCCTCGTCGAGCAGGTCGTCGAGGTCGATACCGGTGCCCGCACGGGTGCTCATCTTCCCCTCGGGGAGGTTGACGTAGGAGTAGAGCAGGTGTTTCAAACGACTCGTGTCGTTCCCGAGCATATCGAGCGCGTGGTCGAGCTGGTCGGCCTGGAGCTTGTGGTCCTCGCCGACGACGGTCACGGCGCGGTCGTAGTTCGCGAGCTTCCACTCGTGGTGAGCCAGGTCACGGGTCGTGTAGAGACTGGTCCCGTCCGACCGGAGGAAGACGAGTTTCTTCTCGAAACCGAACGCCGAGAGGTCGAGCTGCCACGCGCCCTCTTCCAGCACGGATTCGTCCATCTCGCGGAGGCGCTCGGCGACCTCGTCGGTGCTCCCGTCACGCATGAACCGCGTCTCCTTCACGAACTCGTCGAACTCGGCGGGGAGCCGCGAGAGCGTCTCGCTCATTCCGGCGAGCACGGTGTCGACGACCCGCTCGACGCGCTCGTAGGTCGCCTCGTCGTCCTCCTCCAGTCCCTGGAGGATCGACTGGATCTCCGTCTCGGCGGCCTCCACTTCGGCCTCGTCGCCCTCCTCCAGCAGTTCGTTGCCCTTCCGGTAGTAGCGCACGAGGTCGTAATCGGCTTTGTCGCGTTCGGGGTCGGGGAGGTCGGACTCGTCGAAGCTCTCGTAGGCCCACGTGAACACCGCCATCTGTCGGCCCGCGTCGTTGACGTAGTAGTGGCGGCCGACGTCGTTGCCGGCGAAGTCCAGCACGTTCGCGAGCGCGTCGCCGATGATCGGGTTGCGCGCCCGGCCGACGTGCACAGGACCAGTTGGGTTCGCGCTGGTGTGTTCGACCACGACGCGCTCGCCGGTCGAGTCGAGCCGGCCGAACTCGTCGTCGTTCGCCGCTCGGAGGGTGTCCTCGTAGTAGGCGTTACTGGGGTGGAAGTTGACGTACGGCCCGGCGGCCGACGCCTCACTGATGTACTCGTAGGCGTCCGGGTCTATCGCCGCGGCGAGTCGGCTCGCGATCTGCGGTGGTGGCGCTTCGAGGTCGGGGGCGAGCCGGAAGGCCGCGCTCGACGCCAACACTGCGTCCACGTTCTCGGGTGGCTCCTCGATACCGAGGTCGGCCGAAGGCACATCGAGCGTCGCGAGCGCGCTCGACAGCGCCTCCGTGACCTCCGTTCGGAGCGAGAGGAACATGAAATCGGGTTTCCCGGCCGTCGCTAAATGCGTGTTGGGTTCGGGGCCGTCGGCGTACTGCGATACCGGACCGCATCCGGACCGTCACGCCGATGGGACGGATCACGTGTTCGGCACGCTTATCCGGGGCGACCCCCTCCGTCGAACCATGTCGACGGCAACCGAGGCGGCGGTCGGAAACGACGAGCTCGCCACCCTCAAACGGCTCGCCCTCCGTGGCGGGCTCGACGGCGAGATCAAGGTCTCGTGTGCGAACCTCGCGGCCGACCTCGACGCCTCGAACCAGACCGCCTCGCGCCGGCTCCAGCGCCTCGACGACCTCGGTCTCCTCGACCGCGAGACCGTCTCGGACGGCCAGTGGGTCGCGGTCACGGACGCCGGCGAACGCGCGCTCCACGAGGAGTACGCCGCCTACCGCCGGATCTTCGAACGCGAGACCACGATCGAACTCGACGGCGAGGTCACCAGCGGGATGGGCGAGGGCCGCCACTACATCTCCCTCCCGGGCTACATGGAGCAGTTCGAACCACGGCTCGGCTACGAGCCCTTCCTCGGCACCCTCAACGTCTCGCTGGTGTCGGACAGCACCCGCGAGCGCACCGGCCTCGACTCGGTCGATCCGGTCGAGATCGAGGGCTGGGAGGACGACGACCGGACCTACGGTCCCGCCTTCTGCTATCCCGCCACCGTCGAGGCCGACGGCCGGGAGTACGAGCCCGCCCACGTCATCGCGCCCGAGCGCACCCACCACGACGAGGACCAGCTCGAACTCATCGCGCCGACGAAGCTCCGCGAGGAACTCGACCTCGACGACGGTGACCTGGTCACGGTTCGGATCGAGGCCGAGTCGTGATGTCGCGAACAGAACGAGCCGCCGACCACGCCGACCCCGTCGAGCGCGCCATCGAGGCGTTCCGGGCGGGCGATCCGGTGTTGGTCCACGACGCCGCCGACCGCGAGGGCGAGACCGACCTGATCTACCCCGCAGGGGCCGTGACACCCGCGGCCGTCGCCCGCCTCCGCAACGACGCCGGCGGCCTGGTCTGCGTCGCGGTCTCCGACGCGGTCGCCCACGCGTTCGACCTCCCGTTCGCCCGCGAGGTCATCGACCATCCGGTCGCCAGCGGCGAGACCCTGAGCTACGGCGACCGGTCATCGTTCTCGCTCACGGTGAACCACCGCGACACCTACACCGGGATCACCGACGACGACCGTTCGACGACCATCACGGCGCTCTCGCGGGCCGCGAGTGCGCCCGACACGTTCGACTTCGCGGCCGAGTTTCGCGCGCCCGGCCACGTCCACCTCCTGCGGGGCGCACCCGACTTGTTGGCGGACCGCCGCGGCCACACCGAACTCGGGCTCGCGCTCGCCGCGGCCGCCGAGCGCCCGCCGGCGGTCGTCGTCTGCGAGATGCTCGACGACTCGGGCGGGGCGCTCTCGCCCGCCGACGCCCGTGCCTACGCCGACCACGAGGGCTTGGTCTACGTCGAGGGCGCGCGTATCGTGGAGCGATTCGACCGCTCGTAACTCCCGTCTCCTGGTCACACGGCACATCGTCAACACTCATAACCACCCCCTCCCCAACTACGGGTATGGGATTCGACGAGATGGACGTCGACACGATCTGGATGGACGGGGAGTTCGTCGACTGGGACGAGGCGCAGGTCCACGTCCTCACGCACGGTCTCCACTACGGCTCCGGGGTCTTCGAGGGCGTCCGCTGCTACGACACCGAGGAGGGCCCGGCGATATTCCGGTGGGACGAACACCTCGACCGGTTCTACGACTCCGCGAAGCCGTACGACATGGACATCGACCACACGCGCGAGGAACTCACCGAGGCGACCCTCGAACTCATCGAGCGCCAGGACCTCGAATCGTGTTACATCCGACCGATCGCCTTCTACGGCTACAACACGCTCGGCGTGAGCCCGCAGGACTGCCCCACGCAGACCGCCATCGCGTGCTGGCCATGGGGGACCTACCTCGGCGACGACGCGCTCGAGAACGGCGTCGACGTGATGGTCTCCTCGTGGCGCAAACACGCCTCTAGCCAAATTCCGACCAACGCCAAGACCACTGGCCTCTACGTCAACTCGATGCTCGCGGGCGAGGAGGCCAGAAGAAACGGCTACGTCGAGGCCATCGTGCTCAACAAGGAGGGTAACGTCGCCGAGGGCCCCGGCGAGAACCTCTTCCTGGTTCGCGACGGCACCATCCACACTCCGGGCTTCGCCGAGAGCATCCTCGACGGGATCACCCGCCGGTCGGTCGTCACGCTCGCGCGCGAACGCGGCTACGACGTCGACGACTCGGCCTCGATCTCCCGCGGCGAACTCTACACCGCCGACGAACTCTTCTTCACCGGCACCGCCGCCGAGATCACCCCGATCCGCTCGGTCGACGACACCACCATCGGCGACGGTGAGCGCGGCCCCGTCACCGAGGACCTCCAGTCGGCCTTCTTCGACCTCGTCGAGCGCCGCACCGACGACCACGACGAGTGGTTCACCCACCTTTCTTAACGGGGGCATCGCGCTCGCTCCGCTCGCGCTCAACCCCCGCCAAGAAATGTGGATCGAGGAAGCCGCTCGTTCGCTTCCGAGGTTCTCCCTCCGGTCGAACCTCGCGCCGCTCACTCGCGGTGAACCCCGCTCACTCCGTTCGCGCGGATGCTATCGCTTTCCGCAACCGCACAGCGCCGCCGAAGCCCTCGCGCCTACGGCGCTCGCCCTTCATCCACCAGGAGAGCTTCGCTCTCCTGGGCCTTGGCTCACATTTGTTCGTCGAGACACCAGGGACCGCGACCACACGGCCACCGCCCGGGGGCGGCCGCACCGCCACCGACACCGCCACCGCAACCGCTCCGAACCGCCAGCTACTGGTCTCCCGGTCTCGTGACGTCGCCATGCCCGCAACCCTCCGGTGTCCCGCCTGCGGCACCACCTACACCGACCGCTGGCGGTGCACCTGCGGCCACCCGCTCGACTTCGCCGACCGCCCGCTCCCCGACCGCCCCGCACCCGCGTTCTCCGACGTGGACACTCGCGACGGGCTCTGGACCTTTGAGGAATTCCTCCCGGTCGAGAAGCGGACCAGCCTCGGCGAGGGCTGGACCCCGCTGGTCGACGCGCCCGACTGGAACTGCGCGTTCAAACTCGAATACGTCTCGCCCACGGGGAGCTTCAAGGACCGCGGCGCGGTCACCACGATCTCCCGCGCCCTCGAAGTCGGTGCCGAACGCGTGGTCGAGGACTCCTCGGGCAACGCCGGCACGGCCATCGCGACCTACGCCGCCCGCGCGGGCCTCGCCGCCGAGATATTCACCCCGGCGGACGCGAAACCCGCGAAACTCCGGGCCATCGAGCGCGCCGGCGCGACCCTCCACCCCACCGAGGGCTCGCGCGAGGACGTGACCGACGCCGCCATCGACGCGGTCGAGGAGAACGGGGGTTGGTACGCGAGCCACTCGTGGAACCCCGCGTTCTTCGCCGGCACACAGACGTTCGCCTTCGAGGTCGCGGCCCAGCGCGACTGGGAGGTCCCCGACGCGGTCGTGCTCCCGCTCGGCCACGGCACCCTCTTCCTCGGGGCCTATCGTGGGTTTCGCGCGCTCCGTGATGCGGGCTGGACGGGAGAAATTCCGCGATTGCTCGGCGCGCAGGCGACGGGTTACGCCCCGATCGCGGACCCCGACGGAACCGACGACCGAAACGACCTCGCCGACGGCATCCACATCCGTGAGCCGGTGAGAGCCGAGGAGATCCGCGAGGCGATCGGGACGACCGACGGCGACGCGATCGCCATCGACGCCGAACACACCGAACGCGAACACGACCGGCTCGGCCGCGCGGGTTTCAACGTCGAACCGACCTGCGCGGTGGCGACCGCCGCGCTCGCCGAGTACCGCGAACGAGGGGTCCTCGACGAAACCGACGATATCGTCGTCCCGCTCACCGGCACCGGCCTGAAGGGCTGATCAGGCGAGCAGCGCGTCGAGGTGGTCGACGCTGGTCTCGATGTAGTCCCACTCCCGGGTGAACACTTCGAGCGAGAGCGTGCCGGCCCAACCCTCCGAGAGGGGTTCGAGGACGCGCTCGAAGTCGATGGTGCCCGACCCGAACGGGAGGTGCTCGTCGGCGGGCTTGCGGGTGTCGTTGAGGTGGATATGGGTGATCCGGTCGCCGTGGGTCGCCAGCAGGTCGCCCATCTCTTCGGAGCTGAGTCCGTTCATCCGAGCGTGACCGGTGTCGAGGGTCATCCGGGCCTCGGTCGCCTCGAAGAGGTCGGGGAACTCGCCGGCGGGCAGGAGGTCGCCAGGGATGTTCTCCACACAGACCGCGAAGTCGTGGTTCCGGGCGAACTCGTCGAGTTCGCGCACCGTCTCGAAGAGGTTGGGCCGGAGGTCCTCGGGGTCCCACGCGGCCGACCACGCCGACGTGCTCGCGTGGACGACGCCCTTCTCGGCTCCACAGTCGACCGCGGTCTCGATCGCCGCGAGGAGCTCCCGGAGCGCGCCCTCGCGAACGTGCTCGAACGGCGAGGCGATGTCGAGCGCGAACGGGAGGTGTACCAGGAGGTCGAGGTCGTGGTCGGCGGCCGACTCGCGCACTGCGTCCGGGTCGAGGCGGGTCCGCTCGTGCGCGCCGTCCAGCATCACCTCCACGAAGTCGAGCCCGTACTCGTCGGCGCGCTCGAACGACTCCTCGTAGCCCATCCCGACCTGCGTGACGAACCCCCGTCGAACGGCCATACCCGCCACTCGCGGTGAACGACCTTAACGGCTCGCGGGGTCGCGGCCCCCCTCATCCTACCGCTCGGGATGGGTCGGCGCGTCGAACCCGCCCCTGACGAGCGGTTTGGCGATGTGGCGGCGGGCACACGGCGGCACCTCGTACCAGCCGAGTTCGAGCCCACGGTCGATCTCCCGATCGATCTTCCCGGGTGCGTCGGTCCCACACCGTCGACAGCGATAGCCCTGGTCCCGGCCGGCGCTCTCCATCGAGCGCCCGCACTCGGGACAGTCGGGTACTACTGGTTCGGTTCGCACGAGGTCGCGAACCGCGAACTTCTCGAGCTTGAGGGTCCCGTTCGACACTTCGCCACAGACGGTGAGCCGGTCGCCGACCCGGAGCGCGCGCACCCGGTCGCGGAACCGCTTCGTCGGCTCGAACGCGGCACACGGAAGCGATCTCTCGCCATCCGAGAGGTCGAAGAAGACGTGCCCACCACGGCGGGTCTCGGGTGCGGACTCGACGGTCCCGTCGAGACGGTAGGCCCGTCCGTCCCGTGTCTCACCCACGGACCCATCCCCGAGGTGCGCGTCGGTGCCCTGGTTCGTCACGAACAGCGCCCTCCGTTCGACCGGTTCGCTCTCGATGCCTTCCGCCACCGCCCGCACCGCGTCCGGGTCGTCGCCTCGGATCCCGTAGAGGATCGGTCCCGGTGCGTGCGGCACGCAGACCGCCGTCCCCTCCACTCGGTCGACGGTGTCCCACACCGTCGGATAGCCGCGATCCGCCGCTTCGAACACCGACTCGTGGTCGAACTCGCGCGGTGTGCCGCGCCGGTGAGCCTCACGGTAGGCGATGTGCTCGTAGGTCCAGTCGTCGAACGCCGCCCAGGCCCCGACCGCCGCGAGCGCCCCCACCACGCCACGCGCGTTCTTCCAGCCCGCGTGTCGATAGCCGGCGGCGTCGACGAGCGCCTCCGCCTCCTCGATGTCGAGCCGTTCCCGGAGCGCGCGCCGCGCGAACTCGACGACGGGATCGGGAACCTCCCCGTCGGCGACCACCAGCCCGGGGTTCGTCCGCGGGTCGTCGGTCACGGCGAGTGCCTCGACCGCGTCGCGAGCGATGACGACGGCGTCCTCGCTGGCGAGGTCGGTGTGGACGCAGAGCGCGGCGTTACCCCGCGTCTTGTGTTCGATCGCGGGGTTCAGCCGAACGAGCACCAGGCGCTCGACGGTCCCGCCGGCCGCTCGTATCCGCTCGGCGACCCGCGCGGCGAGGTAGGTGGTACACATCCCCGCCTCGCGTGAGTCGGTGTCGTCGAACCCGATGAGCGTCACGGGCCCCTTTTCACCTCGTTCGACAACCCCATTCCGGATCGACCATCGTATTTAGCTCTATCGTCGCTCGAAGTCGAGATCGCCGGACGGAACGGTCCCTCACCGCCACAATCCATATATGGGTACGTGCACTTAGATACGGGTATGTCACGGTCCGCGCTGGTCGGCAACGTGACCGCCATGCTCGAGGACGCGGGCTTCCTCGTGAGCGAGCGGTGTGCGGTGCGGCCGAAGAGCTTCGACGTCGCCGCCCGCCGCGACGACAGCCTCCTGCTCGTGAAGATCCTCGGGAACATCGACGCGTTCGACGGACGCACAGGGATAGAGATGCGACGCCTCGGCGGCTTCCTCGACGCAACCCCGATGGTGATCGGGCTCCGAACCCGCGACGAGGAGCTCAAACCCGGCGTGATGTACCTCCGCCACGGGGTTCCCGTGTTGAGCCCCGACACCGCCCTCGACCTCTTCGTCGAGGACGTCCCACCGATGATCTACGCCGCCCCCGGTGGGCTCTACGTCAACATCGACGGGAAGGTGCTCGCCGACGAACGCGAGGAACGCGACTGGAGCCTCGGGCGGCTCGCGACCGAACTCGGTGTCTCGCGACGGACGGTCTCGAAGTACGAGGACGGCATGAACGCCTCCGTCGAGGTCGCCGCGCGGATGGAGGACCTCCTCGACGCCCCGCTCGCGAACCCCGTCGACGTCTTCGAGAGCCCCGAGGCGCTCGCGGACGACGACGAGAGCGAATCGGACTCGGCCGAGGACTCGCTGGTCGCCGTACTGACGAGGGTCGGGTTCGACGTCCACCCCACGACCCGCGCGCCGTTCACCACCGTGAGCGAGGACGACGGCACCGCCGAGAACGTTCTGACCGGGAACTCGGCGTTCACCCCGACCGCCGAGAAACGCGCCCGGATCATGAGTTCGCTCGGGACCGTCACGCGAACCCGGTCGGTCTACGTCGTCGACAAGTCGAAGCGCGACGCCGTCGAGGGCACCGCGCTGATCGAGCGCGAGGAGATCGACGCCATCCGCGACCCCGACGACCTCCGCGACCTGATCCAGGAACGCGCCGAGGAACCCGCCTGAGGGACGCTTTCTTTCCGTGACGGATCGCCCGAACCCACGGAGTCAAATGTCACACCCTCGTAGCGCGCGCGATGACAAAGCGCCACGTCACGCTGCCGCCGGCAGCGGACGCGGGACTCGAAACGTTCCTGACCGAGGTCGACGACCGGCTGTCCGGCCCCGAGGACACCTGCGACGTGGTCGCCGAGACCCTCGCGGGCCTCTACGGCGACGACGACGCCTACCGGCGGTTCCGGGACGACGGCGCGGTCTCGGCCGCCGAACGCGTCCGCCTCCAGGGCTACGACCCCTGCAACGCGACCCTCGAAAGCGAGTACTATGCCGAGAAGGACGAGGAGGCGTTCGAGCGCTCGAAACACCTCCAGTGGCTCTGGCGGCAGTTCGACGCCACGCCGATGGCCGACAACGTCGAGTTCGCCCTCCGCTTCCGGGCGATGCTCGCGAACCACCTCTTCGCCGAGGCCGGCGAGAACCTCCGGCTGTTCAAGGGCATCACGATGACCTACGGCCACAACATCGAGATGGGCGACAACACCGTGGTCCACGACGACGTCCACCTCGACGACCGTGGCCGGCTCACGATCGGCTCGCGGGTCAGCATCGCCGACGACTCACACGTCTACAGCCACGACCACGACATCGTCGACCAGACCGACGTCACCAACTTCCACACGTTCATCGCGGACGACGCGCGCCTCGGTTACGACTCGATGGTCAGGGCGGGGGTACGGGTCGGCGAGAACGCGATGGTCGGCGCACGGTCACTGCTCCAGCGCGACGTGCCAGACCACCACGTCGCGGTCGGCACGCCCGCGAAGTCGGTGCGGGTGAAACCGGGCTGGGAGTCGGTCGCCGACCCGATCGAGGAGGCGAACGAGGACCGCCGCGACGAACGACGGGTGGCCGTCGACCTCCCCGCGGACCTCGACGAGTACGACGAGTTCGGCCGCGACCGCCGCCCGCCGACGTGATCAGACGGCGTCGAACGAGCGTGGCCCCTCGGTGACGTCGACGTATCGGCCCACGGGCGCGTTTTCGGTCGCGACGACCATCCGGCTCTCGGGGTCGTACTCCACGACGCCGACGGCGATGAGGTGCGGGAGGTCGATGTGGTGGAGCGCGATCGCGGTCTCCTCGCGTACCCGGTCGTCGACGGCTTCGACCGGCACGTTCCCCTCGTCGGCCGCGACGTACGCCGCGAGCGTCCGGAGCTCGACCGGATACTCGAAGTGCGAGAGATACGCGAGCGCGTGGCGCTGCCGGGCGTCGGCCGACCCGGACGGCGTCGCTGGCATCGAGGTGACCGTCTCCGCCGGGCCGCGGCTGGGTGAGGGGAAGCGTTCGGTCATGGCGCAATAGTCTCATTCGACAACGGGGGAATAAAAGCCATCTCCATGAATTCTCCGTATGTATATATACCGTTCCGTTTGGTCTGCGGATCATCCGTTCGGTTTTCGACCCGGTCCGGTCCACCGACCGGCGACCGACAGAACTGAGTCGGTGCCGGGGCACCCTCCTCCATGCCGCGTGCCGTCGCGATCAACGTCGGGGCCAACACCAACGCGCCGGGCGTTCGGGGACCGGTCCACCCCGACGGCCGCTTCGAGTTCGTCCCGATCCCGGAGCCCGAACCGGTCGCCGAACCCGTCCCGACCTACCGGGACCTCGACCTCGAAACCGCGATCCCAGCCGACGCGCTCGACGCGCCCGTCCACCTCGACCCCGAGTTCGCTGAGTACCCCTCCGGCGAGCGCTACACCTACGGTGACCCCTTCGGCGTCAAGGCACGCCCCCTCCTCGATCTCGATACGGGCGACCTCGTGCTGTTCTACGCCACGCTCTCGATGGTCGGCGAGCCGACCGCCCGGCAGCCCCCCGAGTGGGGTGCCTACTTGATCGGTGGGTTCGAACTCGCCGCCGACCCCGTCTCGGGCGAGGCGTACCGCGCCCTCCCGGCCGCGGAACGCGAGCGGTTCGCCACCAACGCCCACTGCAAACGCGAGACGTTCGACGCGCGGGTGTTGCTCGCGGGCGACCCCGATGGGTCGGGACTCTACGACCGCGCGATACCCCTCTCCGCACCGACGGCGGGTGTCGACGCCAACGAACTCGTGACCGAGCTGTCGAGCGATTCGGGGAAGGGACCGTGGTGGCGGCGGCCGTTGCGGTTCGACGGGACGGCGGCCGCTACACTGTGGACGCTTCACGAAGCACGCGGTCGCGAGCGGCTCGGTTCGGTGTAGTCAGCGACGGGCCGACGGCACCGCTCGACGGCTGGTATCAAAAGAGGAGAACCCGTTGCGTGGCATCACCCTTCGTTGGAGTTCCCAGACTGGTCCCAATGCCAGTCTATCGGATGGGTGTTCGGTGTAGATAAAAACGTTCTGATCGCGTCGAGACGGCTGCCGTGACCGAAACCGCTCGCGGACGGCCGACCGGTGTCGGTGGTGCGGACCGTCATCGTTATGGGGCTCGTGGTGCGATCGACGTGTGCGCGTCAGTGGTGTAGCCTGGTATCACCTCAGCTTCCCATGCTGATGACCCGCGTTCAAATCGCGGCTGACGCACTCTCCTCCCTCGCGCTCATCGCTTCGAGTCGTCGGACTCGCGCTCGATAGCGATCGACTCGGCGTCCGCGTCGTCGGCGATGTCGCTTCCAGTCTGCGCCATCGCCTCGATACCGCTCTGTCCGTCCTGCTCGTTCCCCTGCCTACCGGGCGGCTGGCTCAAGCCCTGGCGCGTGAACTCCGGTGCGGTGTCCGCGACCGGGGTCGATCGCCGGAACGACCGGGCGAGGTAGAACGCCACCACCAGCGAGAACGCCGCCGCCACGCCCGTCGCGATGAGGTCGGTGGTCGCGTAGAGGAAGGTCGTCGAGAGCACCCCGACCGCGAGGAGCACCCCGAAGATCAGCCGGTTCGCGAGGGTGTCGAGCAGGTTGTCGGTGTCCTCGATGTCGGTGTGGAGCACGATGTCCTCGCGGTCGAGGCGGTCGAGCAGGCGCTCCATCTTCGGCGGGGTTCGGACCGCCGCGCGTGCGAGGTCCTGCACCTCCTCGCTCCGGCCTTCGAGGAACTGTCGGACACCCTCCTCACGGTAGCCCTGCTCGACGAGGTAGTCGGTGGCGACCGAGATGAAGTCGAACTTCGGCGAGAGCGTGACACAGACGCCCTCGACCACCGTCGCCACCCGGAGCACGAGCGCGAGGTTGGCCGGTAGCCTGAGGGGGAACTCGTAGATGGTGTCCTCGACCTGGCTCACCACCTCCTGGACGCGGTACTGTTCGACCTCCTCGCCGCGGACGTCCTGGATCGCGAGCTCCATCACGTTGCCCATCGTCTCGCGGTCGGCCTCCGGGCTGAGGGTGCCCATCTCGACCAGTGCGTCGAGGATCGCGTCGATGTCCTGGTTCGCGATCCCCATGTAGAACTCGATGATCTTGTCCTGGATGTAGGGATCGACCCGGCCGCTCATGCCGAAGTCGTAGAACACGAGGGTGCCGTCGGGTTCGACCGCGAGGTTGCCCGGGTGTGGGTCGGCGTGGAACACGCCGTCGTCGACGATCATCTGGAGGTAGACCCGTTCGAGCCGCTCGGCGAGCGCCGTTCGGTCGACCCCCATCGCATCGAGCTCGTCGACCGCGGTGATCTTCGTGCCCGAGACGTACTCCATCGTGAGCACCCGCGAGGTGGAGCGTTCCTCGACGACCTCCGGGATCCGGACCTCGTCGTTGTCGGCGAAGTTGCCCTTGATCTCCTGGAGCATCCGGGCCTCGCGGGCGTAGTCGAGCTCCTGGTGGATCGTCTTGTCGAACTCCTCGGCGAGGGTTTCGAGCGAGAACGACCGCGCCTCACCGATGAACCGGATCACCAGCGGGAGGCTCCACTTCACCACCTTGAGGTCGGCCTCCACGAGGTCGACGATCCCCGGTCGACGGACCTTCACCGCGACCGCCTCGCCCTCGAACTCGGCGCGGTAGACCTGCCCGAGGCTCGCCCCCGAGATGGCGTCCGTCTCGAACGAGTCGAACGCCGTCTCGGCCGACCCGAACTCGGCTTCGATCACCTGCCGGGCCTCGTCCCACTCGGCGGGCGGCACCTCGTCTTGGAGTTTCGAGAGCTCGGCGACGTACTCGCCGGGCAGGACGTCGGGCCGGGTCGAGAGGATCTGGCCGAGCTTGATGAACGTCGGCCCGAGGGTGAGCAACGAGTCCAGCAGTATCCGCGCGCGTTCGGTCCGCATCTCGCTCGTGACCCGCCGCCGGCCGCCGAAGACCACGAACCGCCGGCGGTCGCGGAGGTACGCCAGAATCAGGGGGAGGAACTGCCGGAGGACGACGAAGAACCGTCCGTACGCCCGAACGTTCACGTTCGCCCCGTCACTGGCCGTCGCTTCGGTCGTCGGTGGTTATCGGGATCGAGGTCGCCGTGGCCTCGCGCTTCGGGAGGGTGAGGGTGAGCGTCCCGTGGTCGAGGCTCCCCTCGATCCCGGTCTCGTCGA
The DNA here is from genome assembly GCF_009900715.1 of Halococcus salsus. Classification (NCBI taxonomy): domain Archaea; kingdom Methanobacteriati; phylum Methanobacteriota; class Halobacteria; order Halobacteriales; family Halococcaceae; genus Halococcus; species Halococcus salsus. Next base: position 89,494 of record NZ_JAAAJC010000004.1, on the reverse strand, counting down.
TACGGGGGACGAGCGGGAGGCTGAACTCCACGAACAGCGGGCGGTCCTCGCGGCGGTAGCGGAAGGCCGTCGGCGGGGTTTTCGCCCGTCGTGCCTCGACGTGGAGGCGACCCCGCTCGACCCGGACGTCGAGCGTCTCGTCGGTCACGCCCGGCAGGTCGACCACGAGGAGGTACGCCGTCTCGGACTCGTAGCCGTCGGCGAACACGGGTTCGGGGAGGTTCGCCAGCGCGTCTGACAGCGACATAGGAGGCCTACTATCGCCGGGGCGAAAAAGCCCGCGATAGCGGCGGCTCGAACCCGAATCGCCGTCCGAAACGGTTTGAAACGGTTCGAAACCCTCGAAACAATCGGCAACGATCGACTTGCTTCATGTGCGGGACTCCACATCATAAAGACGATGACGCAGACCTCCCGCGAGAACCGTACCGCGACCACCGACCCATCTTCTCCCGACACCCCGGATTCCCCGGCCGTGCTCCTCCGCAACGAGGACGACACGAGCCACGAACTCGACGTCCGGATCGCCGGCGGCGACACCGTGCTCGCCGAGGGCCGCCACACCGTCGCCGGCGACAGCCAGCGCACCGTCATCACGGGCACCGACGACGACACGCTTCGCGTCGACCTCCGGGCCGACCACGGTGGCTGTGCCAGCCTCACCGTCGACTTCCACCGGTCGCCGGTCCCGGAGTTCGTCGTTCGCCGGGACACCATCCTGGTCGCCGGGCTCCACTAACGCCAGACGTTTTTGCGCCCCGTCACCGAGGGGTGCCATGAGCCAACCGGCCGGGTTCAAACGCCTGACCCGCCTCGACGCGGCCCGCGACCGCCTCCTCGAACGCGTCGCGCCGGTCGAGCGGACCACGACGACCCGCCTCGACGCCGCCGACGGCCGCGTGCTCGCCGAACCGATCGACGCGGCACGCGACGTCCCCCACTACACCCGCGCCGCGATGGACGGCTTCGCGGTCCGAGCGACCGAGACCTTCGGGGCGAGCGAGCGCTCGCCCGCTCCCCTTCGGGTCGCCGACGAGCCGGGTCCCGAGGCCGCGGTACGGGTACACACCGGGAGCCCGCTGCCCGACGGGGCGGACGCGGTGGTGATGGTCGAGCACACGGAGCCGGTCGGCGACGGGATCGAAGTCACCGCGGCCGTCGCCGAAGGCGAGAACGTCGCTCCGGCCGGGGAGGACGTCGCGGCGGGGCAACACCTCTACGACGCCGGTCATCGCCTCCGACCCGCCGACCTCGGTCTGTTGAAGTCCGTCGGGATCCGTGAGATACCGGTCTACGAGCGGCCGACGGTCGGCGTGATCCCGACGGGCGAGGAGCTCGTCCAGGCCGACCCCGGCCCGGGCGAGGTGGTCGAGACGAACGGGCTCACGGTCTCGCGGTACGTCGAGCGCTGGGGCGGGCGCGCGACCTACCGCGACGTGGTGACCGACGACCACGCCGCGCTCCGGGCGGCGATCGAGCGCGATACCACGGCCGACCTCGTCGTCACCGCGGGCGGGTCGTCGGTCGGCGAGCGCGACCTGCTCCCGGCCGTCGTCGAGGACGCGGGCGAACTGCTCGTCCACGGGGTCGGGCTCAAGCCGGGCCACCCGGTCGGTTTCGGCGTCGTCAACGACACACCGGTGGTGCTGTTGCCGGGCTATCCGGTTTCGTGTATCGTCGGTGCCGTTCAGCTCCTCCGCCCGGCGCTGAAACGTGCCGGGCGGCTGCCGCCGGACCCGTTCCCGACGACCACCGCCCGACTCGACCGGAAGGTCCGGAGCGACGTCGGCACGCGAACGTTCGTGCGGGTCCGTCTCGACGGGACCGACGGTGAGCGGACGGCGGTACCGACCCGGGCCAGCGGCGCGGGCGCGTTGTCGAGCGTCGCGTTCGCCGACGGTTGGGTCGTCGTTCCCGAGGAACGCGAGGGGATCCCGGCGGACGAACCCGTCGCGGTCGAGCACTGGGGGCGGTTGCCGTGAGCAAGCGCAAGGAGTTCCGCGACCTCTCGACGGTCGAGGAGGCCCACGCCGCCATCGAGTCCCTCGACCTCGATCCCGGCGTCGAGACGGTCGACCTCGACGCGGCCGACGGCCGGGTGCTCGCCGAGCGGGTCGACGCGGGCCTCGACGTCCCCGGCTTCGACCGCTCGGCGCTCGACGGCTACGCGCTCCACGCACGCGAGACGTTCGGGGCGGGCGAGACCGACCCGGCGACCTTCACGGTGGTCGGCACGGTCGAAGCGGGCGAGCGCCCCGCCACCGACCTCGGGGCCGGCGAGGCGGTCGAGATCGCCACCGGGGCCGTGATGCCGCCCGACGCCGACGCGATGGTCGCGGTCGAACGGACGGATAGGGACGGCGACACGCTCCTCGTTCGAACGGCGGTGACGCCGGGCGAGAACGTGATGGCGGCGGGTGCGGACATCGCGGCTGGCGAGCGGGCGCTCGGGCCCGGTACTCGGCTCACCTCGCGCGAGATCGGGTTGCTGTCGGCGCTCGGGGTGGACGAGGTCCCGGTCCGCGCGAAGCCGCGGGTGGGCATCGTCTCGACCGGCGACGAACTCGTCAGACCCGGCGAGACCGTCGACAGCGGGCGCGGCCAGATCTACGACGTGAACAGCTACGCCGTCGCGGCGGGGGTGCGCGAGGCCGGCGGCGAGCCGGTGGTCTATCCCCACGCCGGCGACGACATGGCCGAGATGGAGCGCGCCCTCCGGGAAGCGGCCGACGAGTGCGACCTCGTGCTCTCTTCGGGATCGACCTCCGCGAGCGCCGTCGACGTGGTCTATCGCGTCATCGAGGAGCAGGGCGACCTCCTCCTCCACGGGGTCTCGATCAAGCCCGGCAAGCCGATGCTCGTGGGGCAGTTCAACGAATCCGCGTACATCGGGCTGCCGGGCTATCCCGTCTCGGCGCTCTCGATCTTCCGGACGTTCGTCGCGCCCGCCATCCGCCGTGCCGCGGGACGCGCCGCCCCGCCGAGCGCGACCGTCGCGGGCCGGATGGCGGTCCGGGAGCGCCACGAGGAGGGCCGCCACCGGCTGGTTCCCGTGGGGCTCGTGACCGACGGGAACGGCGACACGCTGGTCTATCCGGTGGACAAGGGCAGCGGCGCGACCACCAGCCTCGTCGAGGCCGACGGGATCGTCGAGATGCCCGCCGACGTCTCCTACCTCGACCGCGACGAACGGGTCTCGGTGGCGCTGTTCTCGCCCGACGTGCGCCCGCCGACCGTCTTCGGCGTCGGCGAGGACGACCCGCTGCTCTCGCGCCTGCTCGACCGCCTCGACCGCCCGCGCTATCTCGGCCACGGCAGCCGGGTCGGCCGGCGACGGCTCCGTGACGACGTGTCCGACGTCGCGGTGGTCTCGACGGCCGACGAGGTCGAGAGCGGGACCGAACTCGGCGGCTGGACCCGCGAGTGGGGATTGGTCGTGCTCGCGGGGAACCCGGCGGGGATCGAGGGGCTCGCGGACCTCGTCGAGCGCGACCTCCGGTTCGTGAACCGCTCGACGGCCTCCGGGCTCCGAACGAGCCTCGCGAACGCGCTCGCCGCCCTCGCCGACGAGCGTGGGGTCGACCGCCACGACCTCGTCGACGCCATCGACGGGTTCGACTTCGCCGTCGAGTCCCACGAGAGCCCGGCCCGACGCGTGGTCGCGGGCGACGCCGACGCCGGGCTCGGGCTGCGGGCGACCGCCGAGAAACTCGACTGTGGGTTCGTGTCGGTCGGCGAGGAGCGGGTCCGGGTGCTCGCGAACCCCTCACGAACCGAGAAACCCGGCGTCGAACGCCTCCGAGCCGAACTCGACGACATCGGAGACCTCGTCGGCGCTCTCCCTGGATTCGGTACCGTCGACGACCGCTGACCGGTCGTTCCGGACCCGTGGAACGGTCGTAGAACCGTTCGGCTACGTCAGGAAGACGTGTCGCGGGCGGTCGTCGAGGACCTCGCGACCGAACGAGACGGTCTCGCGGAACGCCTCGCTCCGGAAGAACGCCATCGCGTCCTCGCGCGAGCGCCACTGGCTGGAGATGAACATGTCGTTCTCGTCGTCGCGGTTCACGAGGAGGTCGGTATCGTGGTGCCCCTCCATCTCCGCGAGGAGGTCGCCGACGGTCTCGAACCGGTCGACGAACTCCCCGCGGTGTTCGGGCTTGGTGGTGTAGAACATCCCCATCGTGCCGAACCCGCTCCCCGCGTCGATCGCCTCGCCCTCCTCGGCTTCGGCCCGGGCGACGACTCCCGGGAGGTCCGAGAGGAAGCCGCTCGCGGTCTCGGCGGCGCTCTCGGTCTCCCAGATGCTCGCGACCGCCGCGTTGCCGCCTCGGCTCGCGATCTCCTCGGTCGTCCCCGAGGCGTCGCGCGCCTCGTGAGGCTCGTAGACCGCGGTCTTCACGTGGGTGTCGTAGTGCTCGAAGTTGCCCCGGAGCCCGTCCACGTCCTCGGCGAGCTCGTCCGGGTCGGCCTCGGAGTAGACGACCACCGCGTGGACGTCCTCGCCGTGAGGTTGACCGGCGTAGATACCCTCCTCGGCGAGCGCGCTGCGCATGTCCGCTCCCTCCCCTTCGTCCTCGCTCGACTCCCCGTGATGGTGACCGCCGTCGGTGTCGCCGTGTGGGTGGCCGTTGTCGGCCCCGCTCGTATCGCCCTCGGCCGGCACCGGTTCGCCGGCGAGGAACGCGTCGAGGTCCGCGGGTGGGAAGCGCCGCCCGAACCTGAAGCGGCCGAACTCGGCGTAGCGCGAACTCGAAGGGTCGAAGCGCATCTCGTAGAGGAGTTTCTTGATCTGGGCGGGATCGTCGGCGAACAGCGTCACGCCCCACTCGTGGTCGTCGAACCCCACGGAGCCGGTGATGATCTGGGTGACCTTGCCCGCGTAGTCGCGTCCGATGTCGCCGTGACCGCTCATGAGGTCGGCGCGCTCCTCGAACGAGAGGTCGTACCAGTTGTACTCGGGGTCGCGGCGCTTGTCCATCGGGTAGAAGGAGACGTACGCCGAATCGGGGATCTCGGGTTTCAACCGGGATTCGATGTAGCGCGCCATCCCCGAGTCCTCGACCTCCTCGCCCTCGAAGTACTCTTCGGACATGTAGCCCGAGACCTCCGTCACCGAGACGTAGGAGTCGGTCTGCTCGGTGAAGTCGGCGAGCGCGGTCCGCTCGAAGGCGCGTTCGGCGGTGTCGAGGTCGGCCATCGACGGCCGGAGGTGGAGCACGAGGAGGTCGGCGTCGTTGCCCAGCACGCTGAACGTCGCCGACCCGCCCGCATCGGCGTCCGCGACGGCTTCGTGGCTCGCGAGGTACTCGGTACCCGCTTCGATGGCGGCCTCGCGCTCGCGTTCGGGTGCGGCGCGCCACGCGTCCCAGTCCACCGTGCGAAAGTCGTGGAGCACGTACCAGCCCTCCTCGGTTCGTGGCGGTCTCCGTCGGTCCATGCCGGACGGAGGGCCGAGGCGGACAAGGGTCTTGTGAGTCGACCGGCTACCCCGAGAGCAGCGACGGCCCGAAGATCATCACCACGAGCGCCGCGAGCATCGTGACGCTCACCGCGGTGGTCACCGCCCCCGTCAGGGCCCGCCGGCCGCCCACCGGGAGGCGCGAGACCACGGCCTCGGTGCTGGTCCGAAGGATGTGGCCGCCGTCGAGCGGGAAGGCCGGGATGCAGTTGAAGAAGCCGAGGTTGAGGTTGATCCAGGCGGTCCAGAACAGGAGGTTCGCCAGCGTGAACACCCCGTCGCCGAGGAACGAGAGCGGTCCCGTGACGGTGTAGAAGTCGATGTTCGTCCCGACGAACCCCGGGAAGTTGTAGCCGAGCTGCGGGAACGCGACGCCCGCGAGTGGCAGCGTGACGACCGGGAGGAGGCCGGCCAACAGCGACGATCCGCCGGGTCCGCCCGCATCCCCGCCGAGGATCGAGAGGAACGCGTCGGCGGGGTAGCTATCGATCCCGAAGTCGTCCATGACCAGCCCGCTCGTTCCCTGCTGGAGGTCGTTCACGCCGAGCAGACCGGCCCCGTTCTGTGGGTTCTCGCCGAGGGTGACGGTCGCCGTGGTGCGCTCGTCGCCGACGAAGGTCTCGACCCGAACGGTGTCGCCGGGCTGGGTGTCGGCGAGCATGTCGCTGAGCGCCGTGGTGTTGGTGACCCGCTCGCCGGCGAACCGGGTGATGACGACCGGCTCCCCACCCTGGTCGGTGGCGTTCGCCAGCGGTCCGTTCGGGGTTATCCGCGTCGCGTAGGCCCCCATCGGTGCGGTCGTCGTGGAGCCGTTCGTGGTCCGGAGGGTCGCCACCGTGTGATTTCTGAGCGCGCTCTCGAACCCCTGTTCGGTCGCGACGGGCGTCCCGTTGACCGCCGCGATCGTCGTCGAGTTGGACTCGTTCGTCCCGAGCCCCGTCGGGCCGCCTCGCGTCGCGGCGGTGACCACCACCGACCGCCGGACCGTAGTCGTGTTCCCGTCGTCCAGCGTGACCTCGACCGAACGGTTCGCGTCGTCGAGCGCGGCGGCGAGCTCGCTCTCGTTCGAGACGTTCTGCCCCGCCGCGCCCGTGATGACGTCGCCGCTCTCGACCCCGGCGTTCGCCGCTGGCGTGCCGGGGAGCGCGCCGCCGACCGCGACGCCGGGCGCGACCCCGATCGAGCCCACCACCGGCCCGAACAGGAGCGCGAACGCGACCGCGGTGAGCACGAAGTTGTTGGTGACGCCCGCGGCGAACATTCGGGTCTGGGGGCCGCGCTTCGCCTTCAACTGCTGTTCCTCGTTCGGTTCGACGAACGCGCCGAGGGGGATCAGGGTGAACAGCGCGAGCCCCATCGAGGTGATATCGATGTCCTCGACCCGGCAGAGCAGACCGTGCCCCCCCTCGTGGACCACCAGCCCGATGAGCAGCCCGAAGATTATCTCGGGGGCGACCGACAGGGGGAGAAACGAGTTCACGCCGGGGATCGCGAGCGCGTCCTGGGGTTGGGTGATCACGCTCGCCGAGGGCTGTTCGAAGATCTGGACCGCGCTGACGATCACGGTCGCGAACGCCCCGATCATGACCACCAGCGTGATCCCGACGCCGACGTTGGCCCACGCCCGCCAGAACCGCTTCGGCCCGGCGAGCCAGGTCAAGAACGCCTTGCCGCGCTGGGTGTGGATCGTCGTGATCGGCCCCGAGACCCGCACCGCGTTCGGCAGGAGCCCCCGCGTCGAGGCCGCCGTCGCGACGACGGTGTAGAGAAGAACTCCAGCGAGCACCCAAACCAGCGCGCTAACCATTGGCCACTCTCAGGAATCGTCGGGCATGAGGGTTTGGTTCCCGGCCTCAACTCAGCCTTCGCGCCGGAGCCGCCGGACCACGAACGCCCGGTCGAGCTCGGCGAGGAACGGCCCGAGCTTCGGTCCCTGCTCGGTGTCGAAGAAGAGTCGATAGCCCGCCGTGAACAGGTCGCCGGGCTCCATCCCGTGCCCCCGGGCGGTCTCGAAGATCTCGCCCTGGATCGTCTCGCCGTCGTGGCCCGCCTCCACGACCGCCGCGAGGTCGTCGAGCGCCGCCTCGGTGTCCGGGTCGAAGTCGGTGGCGGGGCGGTCGGCCGCGAGCCGGTAGTTGTAGGCGTTGTCGGTCCGCTCGGCCCAGGTCCGGGCGTACTCGACGCGCGCGAGCGCCGCCGCGACGTCCCCGTCCGTGGCGTCGTCCGGGATGTGGTTCTCGCGGCGCGCCATCGCCTCCCGAAGCTCGCCGTCGTCGGTCATCCCGAGCACGGCGGCGAACGTGTACGGGAGCCGGATCGGCCGCTCGTCGGCGGTCCCGGCGACCGGCGGGTACGCGGCGGTGGTTCGTTCGCCCTGCTCGTCGAAGTACTCCCGCTCGAATTCATCGAATTCGTCGACCAGCTGGTCCGCGCGCGCGACCGAGAAGTCCCGTGCCTTGCTCGGGTCCTTCGTGAAGAAGTATCGGAGGACTTCGGGTTCGAGGAACTCGAGGACGTCCTGGACCATGATGACGTGGCCCTCGGAGGAGGAGAAGGGCTCGCCGTCGAGCGTGAACCACTCGTAGGCCATGCCGAGCGGCGGTTCGTCCCCCAGCACGTTTCGGGAGATATCGACCCCGCTCGGCCACGAGCCCTCGGCGTGGTCCTTACCGAACGGCTCGAAGTCCACCCCCAGGACCTGCCACTGGGCGGGCCACTCGAAGCGCCACGGGAGTTTGCCCTCCCGGAAGGTGGCGGTGCCCTCGTGGCCACAGCCCTCGATGACCTGGCCGCCAGCCTCGATGTCACCACAGACGTACTCCACGGTACCGGAATCGAGGTCCACGCTCGTCACGGCATCCGTCTCGGTGACGTGGCCGCACTCGGCGCAGATCGGGCGGAACGGGACGTAGTCCTCGTCGACCTTGTCCTGGTAGTTCGCGAGCACGTCTCTCGCTTCTTCGCGATGTTCGAGCAGGGTTCGTGTGACCTCCTCGAACGCGCCGGACTCGTAGCGTTGGGTGTTCGAGACCATCTCGACGTCGACGCCGAGCGCCTCGGCGCTGCGCTCGATGAGGTTCGAGAAGTGTTCCCCGTACGAGTCACAGCAACCGAACGGGTCCGGGATCGCGGTGTAGGGTTTCCCGAGGTTGCGCCCGAGCGCGCCGGCGTCCACGTCGCCGAGGCCCACGATGTTCCCCTCCAGGTCGGCGAGTTTGCGGGGGAGTTTCCGGAGCGGGTCGCGGTCATCTGCAGTGAAGACTTGCTTGACTGTTCGTCCCCGTCCGCGGAGCGCCTCGGCAACGAAGTAACCACGGAGGATCTCGTTCATGTTGCCGAGATGGGGCACGCCAGACGGTGAGATGCCGCCCTTGATCACGATCGGGTCCGCTGGGTCGCGGTCGAGCAGCCGCTCGGCGACCGATTCCGCCCAGAAGTCGTGGGGCTGTGGCCCGCTCAGGATGTAGGGGTCGTCCTCAGTCATTCATCGCCCAGTAGGTGGGTTCGTCGCTGCCCTCGGGCACGATGTCGGTACCGTCATGGTCGCCCGAGGTCACAACGCGCGCGACGCGTGCGGGGTCGGTTCCGTCGAGGACGACGGTCCGAACCCCCGAGCGTTCGATGATCTTCGCCGCGAGGAGGTCGACGGGGGCCGACGCGCCGGCGGTCATCTCGATGTCCGCGATCACGTCGACGAGTTCGGTCGCCGAGAGCGCCTCGAAGCGGTGGGCGTCGTCCTCCGCCGCGGGGTCGGCGCTGTAGACGCCGGGGACGCTCGTCGCGTAGACCAGCAGGTCGGCGTTGGCGTACTCGGCGAGCGCGGCGCTCACGGCGTCGGTGGTCTGGCCGGGTGCAACCCCGCCCATGACGGCGACCTCGTCGCGCCGGAGCGCCTCGCCAGCGGTCTCGTAGTCGGTCGCGGGGCTGGTCACCGCGCGTTCGGAGAGCGCCGCGATCAGGAGCCGGGCGTTGACCCGGGTGGTGTCGATACCCAGCTGGTCGAGTTCGATCTCGTTCGCGCCGAGCGCGCGTGCGGTGTGGATGTACTCGCGGGCGATGGTGCCGCCGCCGACGACGACGCCGACGGAGTGGCCTTCGGCCACGAGGTCCTCGATGACTTCGGCGTGTGCACCGACGCGCTCCGGGTCCCGCGGCGCGAGCACGCTGCCGCCGAGGGAGAGAACGATTTTCATTGGCTCCGGTTGCTCGGACGCGCCCATAAGGATTGTCAACCCCGCCGAAGGGTACAAGCGACGGCCGACCCTCCCCTCCGCATGAAGGTCTTCGCCGTCGTCGGCCCCTCGAACGCGGGCAAGACGACGCTGGTCGAACGGCTCCTCCCCCGCCTCGACGGGCGCGTCGCCACGGTGAAACACCTCGACCACGCACCCGACATCGACACCGAGGGCAAGGACACGGCGCGCCATCGCGCGGCTGGGGCGAGCACGACCTACGGCGTGAGCGACGAGGGCTGGTTCGCCACCGGCGACCCCCGCCCCCTGTCGGCGCTCCTCGACGACCTCGCACCCGACCACGACTACGTGGTCGTCGAGGGGTTCTCGGCGCGAGACCTCCCGGCGGTGGTCCTCGGGGGCCGCGAGCACGCCGGGCCGACCATCGCGACGGCTCCCGAGGCGGACGGGGTGGACCTCGATGCGGTCTCGACGACGGTCGACGAACTCGAACCGTACGTCACGCTCGACTCGTTGGTCGAGGCGGTGAAGGCCGACCCCGATGCCGACCGTGCGGGCGCGATCGCGACGTTCACGGGGCGAGTCCGGGCGAAGGACTCGGCGGACGACACACCGACCGAAGCCCTCGAATTCGAGACCTACGAGGGCGTGGCCGACCGAACGATGGCGGCGATCGCCGAGGAGCTGGAAGCGCGCGACGGCGTCCATCGGGTGCTCCTGCACCACCGAACGGGGCTGATCGAGGCGGGCGAGGACATCGTCTTCGTGGTGGTGCTCGCCGGCCACCGACGCGAGGCCTTCCGCACGGTCGAGGACGGTATCGACCGGCTGAAAGCCGAGGTCCCGATCTTCAAGAAGGAGCGTACGACCGACGAGGAGTTCTGGGTCCACGAGCGCGCGTGAACCGCGGCGGCCCCTCGACCCGCACAGGAACGAGGCTATTTTGCCGCTAAATACCGATCTCCCCGCCCGACGAGCGCGCACTCCGCGCAGGATTCTCTCACGATAGAAATATAGATCAAATATCTGTATCGGCTCGATAAAACGTCTAACGGTTTCTCGAAGCGTCGTGAAATCACTCCACAACCGATTTTGCGACTGAAGGGACCCGAAGCGACCCGAAGCATCTGTCGGGTATAATACATGGTACGCTCTGGATGCAAGTGGACGCCACAATGAGCACGACACAGCCCTCCGGGGTCGACTCGACCACGAAAGAACAGCGACTCGAAGCGTACCTCGAACGCAACGCGGCCGACGGCGAGCTCTACTTCAAGAGCAAGTTCATCGCGGACGAGGTCGGTCTCTCGCCGAAGGAGATCGGCGCGTTGATGTGTAAGCTCACGGATTCGGCGACCACCCTCGAGATCGAGAAGTGGTCGTACACCAGCGCGACGACGTGGCGCGTCGCGCCGGCCTGAATCACCGGTCGTCCATCCGCCCGATCGCGGCCGGTCCGTCATCCCGCCGGTCGCCGTCCCCGCGGTCCACCCGCCCTCCCCACCGCGTTCCATCGTTCGATGGAGTTCCCACGACGGTCCCAAGGAGTTTCCCCCCCCACACCGGTTCCCGCTGACGTCGGCTCCGAGAGCGGGTCTGTACGTGTATACCGAACCCTCACGTAGCTTCGACAATGGACGAACGCGGTCCGCCGGCCGAGGCGTTCGCCGGGCTGTTTCGCGTCACCCAGCGCCGGGTCGACGGCGACCAGCTCCGGTACTACGGTCGGGCGCTGGTGCCCGGCGACCGCCTCGAACGTCGTCTCTGGCCGGTGTTCCGCGACCGGGGTTACGAGGTGCGGCTCACGACCGACACGTACACCGAGCGCGACCCGTTCACCGGGGTCGAGATCCCCCGGAAGCGCCAGGTTCTCGTCGCCACCCCGCACTCGACGGGACTCGACGGCGTTCCGTGGACCAACCTGCTGTTCGCGGGGCTCACGGTCGTCTCGACGCTCTACGCCGGGAGCCAGTGGTACGGCGTCGCGGTCGGCGGCCCGCTCGACATCCTGGCCGGTTGGCCGTTCGCGGCGGCGGTCCTCGGCGTGCTCGGCGTGCACGAACTCGGCCACTACGCCCTGAGCCGGTATCACGGCGTCGACGCCAGCCTCCCGTACTTCATCCCGATACCCAACGTCATCGGCACGATGGGGGCGGTGATCCGGATGCGGGGCCGGATGCCCGACCGGAAAACCCTGTTCGACATCGGGGTCGCCGGCCCGCTCGCGGGGCTCGTGGTAGCGTGTCTCGTCACCGTCGTGGGGCTCTTCCTCCCGCCGGTCGCGGACCCCGGCTTCCCCATCGAGTTCCACTATCCGGTGTTGATCCGCGGCCTCGCCGGTCTCGTCGGCCAGCCGCTCGACTACCCGGGGCGGGAGACGGTGAACCCCGTCGTGTTCGCGGGCTGGGTCGGGATGTTCGTGACCTTCCTCAACCTGATCCCGGTCGGCCAGCTCGACGGCGGCCACCTCGTGCGTGCGATGCTGGGAAAGCGCCAGGCCACCATCGGCGCGCTGGTGCCCGCCGCGCTGTTCGGCCTCGCGGCCTACCTCTACTACGTCCAGGACGCTGCGTTCAACGCGGTCTTCCTCTGGATGTTCTGGGGGGTGTTCACGATGGGCTTCGCCTACGCCGGTCCCACGACCCCGATATACGACGAGGCGCTCGACAGCAAGCGCCTCCTCCTCGGGTTCGTCACCTTCGCGCTCGGCGTGCTCTGTTTCACACCCATCCCGTTCGAGTTCATCCCGTGACCCCTCTCTTCGAGGGACGAACCGCCTCCTGACTGCGGAGTCTCGTGAATCTCGCCCGACGATGAGGGATCGCATCTCACGGCCCGTGAGAAACCGTCTTCCGATGCGTCCGGAGGCCCGGAGACCCGAAGGCCCGGAGGCCCGGAGGCTCAGTCTCACAGCGCCATGCCCACGGAACACCGTCGAGAGCCGAACAACGGACCGAACGGGGACCGACTGCCGCACCTTCTCCGCCGCACCGCCTCCGCCACGCGCCACGAGCCTCCCCAGCCGACTTCCTCGCCCGCTCACTCCGTTCGCGCGCTCGGTCGTCCCTCGCACGGGCGTTCCGCGCCGCCCGACGGGCGGCGCGCAGGCCGCGCGCCAACCGCCCCGCCACCCGCACCTATCGACCGCCTCACCACCGACTGCTCCGCTACCCGCACCCATCGGCTGCTTCACTACCTGCACCTATCGACCTCTCTCCACTGGCTCGATCGCCTGATCGGTCTCGGTCGGCGGGACTTTGAGCCGGCCGCTCGAACTACCGGTCATGGACACCCTTCGCGGGCTCCTCGCACGCGAGCGCCGGGACGACCGCCTCGCGCTCCGGGAGGACGGAACGGGCCGCGAGTACGACAGCCATCGGCTCCTCACGAACGCCTGGAAGGTGAGCAACCTCCTCCATCAATGCGGGGTTCGGGCCGGCCACACCGTCGGTCTCGTCGGTCGCACCCCCGAAGCCGTGCTCGCGTTCCTCGGTGCCGTGTCGCTCGGTGCGGTGGTCCGGTTCGACCCCTCGGACGAACGCGACCTCCGAGCGGTCGTCGCGCCGACCGACGAGACCGACCGATTCGACCTCCCGCCCGGGAGCACGCCGGTCGCCTACGGGGCCGAACCCGACGACCCCGGCACGCGCTACTTCGAGCGCGACGTCTGGAGCCAGAACCCGACGCTCGCGCCGTCGGCGGTGGCTCCCGACGACCCCGTGCTCGCGACGGCCGACGGGTCGTTCACGCACAGCGACCTGCTCGCTGGGGCCGAACGGGCCGTCGAACGCACCGACATGGACGCCGGCACGACGGTCGCGGTCCGCGCGCCGCTCGCGCTCGCGGGCACCGTCGCCGCCGGTCTCGTCGCGCCGCTCATGGCCGATGCGACCGTCGTGTTCCCCGACGCCGACACCGTCGCCGACGTCGCCGTCGCGACCGACTCAGCGCCCGAATCGACCGTCTGTGACCCGACCTCACTGCTCGGAGACCCGTCGTAGTCACGTTTCGGAACGCGTATGTGTCGGGTTTCGAACCGTCGTGTATGCCAGGCGCACGCGTCGAGGCCGGCGAGCGGATCACGCTTCGGACGATCGAACGCGACGACAGCGCGTTCGTCCAGCGTGGCCACGCCAACCCCGCGATCCGCTACCCGCTCGGGATGGTCGGCCACGAGAACGAACACCAAGTCGAGGAGGGCTTCGAGGAGTTCGTTGAGAGCGACGACCACGCCAACTTCCTCGTCTGTCTCGATAGCGAGGGGGCGGGGCCGGGCCATCCCGCGGCGGACGAGACCACCCCGATCGGCGTGGTCAACGCGACCCACGTCGACTGGGACCGCCCGATGCTGGCCTACTGGCTCGCGCCGGAGTATCACGGTGAAGGCTACGGGACGGAGGCGGTCGCGCTCGCTATCGAGAGCCTCTTTCGAACCTACGACATCCACAGCATCGCGGCCCACGCCTTCGATTACAACGCCGCCTCGCGCGGCGTGCTCGAATCGCTCGGTTTCACCTGGGAGGGTCGCGGCCGCGAGGCTCGGTTCGTCGACGGCGAGTACCGCGATACGATACAGTATGGATTGCTCCGCCGGGAGTGGCGGGCGAACCAGAAGGAGTAGGTCAGGCCTCGGCCGCTGTGCCGATCTTCATGCCGTCGAGCTTCTCGACGATCCCGTCGACCTTGCCGTCGAGGTCGTCGACGAACTCCTCGGTGTGGTCGGTGGTGATCGCGCCCTGGCTCGAGGGCTCTATCAGGGATTCCTCCTCGAGGACGCGAAGCGAGTACCGGACCTTGTGATGGGGGTAGCCCGTCTCGTTGGACATCTTCACGATACCGATCGGTTCGCTCTCGATCACCATTCGCAGGACCTGGAGGTGGCGTTCGAGCATGTCGACCTCTTTTTCGAGTCTGTCTATCATGGCACTTGTTAACTCGTGAGAGAGGGTTTTAAAGGTTCTGCCACGCCCGCCGGCAGCACCCGCCCCTCGTTCCGTTCGTTCGGATTTGGTAGCAGATGTCATATACTTTCTGGCCTGTGTCCCGAACGCGTTACGGCGACCGCACACGGACCGCCCAACGGTCGGGTTTCCACGAGCACGGTCGTCGACACACCGTAATCGGTTTATCCCGAACGGCGAACTCTCGGGCATGACAGTCACCATCGTCGGCGCACAGCTCGGCGACGAGGGCAAAGGCGGGATGGTCGACCGCTGGAGCGAGCACGTCGACGTCGTCTGTCGGTACCAGGGCGGCGACAACGCCGGCCACACCGTCGTTCACGAGGGCGAGACCTACAAACTCTCGCTCGTGCCGAGCGGCGTCGTCCGCGGCAAGACCGGCGTGCTCGGCAACGGCTGCGTCGTCAACCCCGCCACGCTATTCGAGGAGATCGACGCGCTCCGCGAGCGCGGCCTCGACCCGGACGTTCGGGTCGCCCGTCGCGCACACGTGATCTTCCCCTATCACCGCGTCCTCGACGGCATCGAGGAGACGGCGAAGGACGAAGGCGGCGAGGTCGTCGGCACCACCGGCCGCGGTATCGGGCCGACCTACGAGGACAAGGCGGGACGGCGCGGCCTTCGCGTCGGCGACCTCGTCGACTCGAACGTTCTCCGGGACAAACTGGAGTACGTCGTCCCGCAGAAACGCGCGCTCGCCGAGGAGGTCTTCGGGGCCGAGGTCGGCGACGAGTTCGACGTCAACGCCCTCTACGAGGAGTACCACGAGTACGCCGAGCGCCTCGAAACCGAGGGGATGCTCGTCCACGCCGGCGAGTTCCTCGCCGACCGCCTCGACGACGACCAGCGGGTCATGTTCGAGGGCGCACAGGGGACGCTGATCGACATCGACCACGGCAACTACCCCTACGTGACTTCCTCGAACCCCACCGCGGGTGGTGCCGCGACGGGAACGGGACTCGGCCCCTCCGTCGTCGGCGACGGCGAGGTCGTCGGGGTCGTCAAGGCCTACCTCACCCGCGTCGGGAGCGGTCCGATGCCGACCGAACTCGCCGGCGTCGAGGGCGACACACCCGGCTACGAAGGCGACGCGGACGACGACAAGGAGGAGCTCGCGAGCTACATCCGCGACGAGGGTGGCGAGTACGGTACCGTCACGGGCCGACCGCGCCGCGTCGGCTGGCTCGACATGCCGATGCTCCGGCACGCGACCCGCGCCAGCGGCTTCACCGGTCTCGCGGTCAACCACATCGACACCCTCGCGGGGCTCGACGAGGTGAAGGTCGGCCACGCCTACGACCTCGACGGCGAGGAACGGCGCACGATGCCCGCGACCACCGAGCGCTGGAGCGAGTGCGAGGCGGTCCTCCGGGAGTTCGAGGGCTGGCCGGACGCCGACTGGGAGGCGGTCGCCGAAAGCGGCTACGACGCGCTCCCCGAGAACGCGCGGACGTATCTCGACTACCTCGGCGACGAACTCGACACGCCCGTCTACGCCGTCGGCATCGGTCCCGACAGGGACCTGACGGTGGTGCGCACGAACCCGATCGAATAGACGGGGAAGCGCGGTCGGTGTCGTCGGCCCCGTGAGGACTTCTCCCCACGTTCACGACGTGATCGCTCGCGTCGATCGGCCGGTCCGTCGAGACGGCTTATCGTCACTGCCCCCCTCTCCCTCCTATGGATCCACGGATCACGCTCCTCACGCTCGGTGTATCGGACCTCGCCGGCTCCATCCGATTCTACCGGGACGGTCTCGGGTTGCCGATGCAGGACCGGGCGGACGACAGCGATGTCGCGTTCTTCTCCCTCGACGGCGCGTGGCTCTCGCTCTACCCGAAGGACCTGCTCGCCGAAGACGCAGCGGCCACGGACGACGGCGGTTTCTCCGGGGTCACCATCGCCCACAACGTATCGACGAAGGAGGCGGTCGACGCGGTTCTCGACGAGGCAGCGGCTTCGGGTGGACGTATCGTGAAACCGGCTCAGGAGACCTTCTGGGGTGGGTACTCCGGCTACTTCGCCGATCCCGACGACCACCGGTGGGAAGTGGCATATCCCCCGCTTAGTGCCGAGTAGCTCCCTCGGTCACCGACTATCGTGGAGTGCTCCCGTTCGGTCCCCAGCGACCCGTTGAGGGTGACGAACAGCGAAACGACGAGCACCACCTCGGTTCCGTTCGTCGGCCGGAGCGGTCAGTTCAGCGCTGGGTGGTTATCTCGCAGCCGTCCTCGGTGACGATGACGGTGTGTTCCTTCTGGCTCACGAGGTTCCCCTCGGCTTCCTTGAGCACGGGGTAGCTGTGGACGATGTTCTGGCGTTCGAGTCGCCGGAGCGCCATCTCGGGGCGGTCGACGTCGAGCCACCGGGCGGCGAACGGCAGCGTCCGGAACTCCTCGGTGATCTGGTCGAGCGCCGCACGCGCGTCGTTGTTCCGGACCGACCCCTCCCGGTCGAGTCCATAAATCTCGACCTTGTTGCCCTCGCCGACCTTCCCGCTGCCGTCGGTGGCGAAGGGCTCGACGGCGACCACGTCGCCGACGTCGAGGGTCACGCTCTGGCTCACCGCCCGATTCGGGATGTTCGGTGGGGTGTGCTGCTCCCAGCGCGCGAGGCCGTGCCCCGTCAGATTGACGACCGGCTTGAAGCCCGCGTCCTCGATGACCTCCTCGATCCGTGCGCCGATCGTGCCCGTCTCGACACCGGCTTCGACGAGTTCGAGCGCGGCGTCGAGCGCGCGCTCGGGCGCTTCGGCGAGGTCGGGATTGCCGGAGAGGTCCACCGTGACGGCGGTGTCGGCGAGCCAGCCGTCGATGTGGACCCCGATGTCGAGGTTGACCATCTCCTCGCCGAAGGTGGTCTCGTCGTCGGCGCTCGGCGAGGCGTGGGCGGCCTCCTCGTCGATCGAGATATTTACGGGAAACGCCGGTTCGCCACCGAGTTCGCGGATGCGTTCCTCGGTCCACTCGGCGACCTCGAGGTGGGACACCCCTACCTCGACGCGCTCGGCGGCCTCCTCACGAACCTGGGCGAGGATCGCGCCCGCTTCGCGGTGTTTCTCGTACTGCTCGGCTTCGAGGTCCACCGATTCGTCGCTCATACGCCGACTACGCCGGTTCGAGCAAAAGGTCTGGCGTTCTCAGGGTCCGGTGCTCGTCTGCATCGCGGCCGAGTTGTACGCGCTCCCCGCCCGCCCCTCGCCGTCGAGCACGATGAGCCCCGCCGTGGATCCCGTCACCTCGTCGAACTCGGCGAGCGCCCGGTCGGCAGCGGTCTGTGGACTCGCGCCGGCTTCGAGCTGCCGGACGGCCTCCCGTGTGAGCGTCACACGGACGATGTCCTCGCCCGCACCGGTCGCGCTCGCGCCGCCGGCGGGTGTGGCGAAAAAACCGCTCCCGACCTGCGGGACGTCGCCCACGCGACCCGCGAGCGCTGCCCACCGCCCGCCGGTCGAGGTCGCGGTCGCGACCCGTCCGTCGTCCACCGCGACCGCGCCGACGGTATCCGACCCGCCGTACTCCTCGCGAACCCAGTCGAGATGGGCACGGGGATCCGTCGGGGGATCGGCGTCGGCCCACCGCTCGCGGGTTCGGTCGGTGGTGAGGTCGGCGTCGATTTCGACCCCGAACTCGTCGGCGAGCCCGACGGCGTGTTCGCCCGAGACGAAGACGTGCGGGGTTTCGTCCATCACGAGACGGGCGACCGCGGCGGCGTGCTCGACGCCCGGCATCGAGCAGGCCGCCCCGACCCGCCTGTCGTGGGTCATCAGACCTGCGTCGGTTCTGACCACCCCGTCGGACTGGACCGCCCCGCCGACGCCGGCGTTGAACCGTGGGCTGGATTCGAGCACGCCGACCGCGCTCACGACCGCCGCTGCGGGGGTAGCTTCCTCGGCACCGACCGCGACGGCTTCGTCGAGGACCGCCTGCCGTCGGTCGGGTTCGTCGGGCGTCTCGCTGGCTCCACCGTGGACGATGAGCTGCACGGCTGGGGTTCACCCGGTGGACGAATAACCGTCCCGAACCGGCGCGCGAACGAGAAAGCCAGACCTTTTAGCGCGTCCGTTTGAATCTTCGGTATGTCTTATGACCGGGTCGAAGTCCCGACGAACGGTTCACAGATCGAAGCCGTAGACGACGGGTTCGATGTCCCCGACGGCCCCATCATCCCGATCATCCACGGCGACGGTATCGGCGTCGACATCGGTCCCGCAGCCCAGAAGGTCCTCGGCGCGGCCGCCGAGGCGACGGGCCGCGAGATCAACTGGATGCGTGTCTACGCCGGCGAGTCCGCACGCGAGAAGTACGACGAGAACCTGCCGGACGACACCCTCGAAGCCTTCCGCGAGTTCAACGTCGGCATCAAGGGCCCGCTGACGACCCCCGTCGGCGCGGGCTATCGCAGCCTCAACGTCGCGCTCCGCAAACGGCTCGACCTCTACGCCAACGTCCGACCGACCTACCACATCGACGGCGTCCCCTCGCCGGTCAAGGACCCCGACGCGATGGACATGGTCAACTTCCGGGAGAACACCGAGGACGTCTACGCCGGCATCGAGTGGGAGCAGGGCACCGAGGAGGTCGAGCAGGTCCGCGAGTTCGTCGAAGACGAGATGGGCTACGACAACACCATCCACGAGGGCGAGGTCGGTATCGGCATCAAGCCGATCACCGAGTTCGGGACCAAACGCCTCGTGCGCCGCGCGATCGACTACGCCCTCGAGAACGACCGCGACTCGGTGACGCTGGTCCACAAGGGCAACATCATGAAGTTCACCGAGGCGCAGTTCCGCGACTGGGGCTTCGAGGTCGCCGAGGAGGAGTACGGCGACGAGGTCATCACCGAGGACACCCTCTGGAACCAGCGCGACGGCGACGTCCCCGAGGACACCGTCGTGGTCAACGACCGGATCGCCGACGCGATGCTCCAGTGGCTCCTCCTCCGCCCCGAGGAGTACGACGTGCTCGCGATGCCGAACCTGAACGGGGACTACCTCTCGGACTCCGCCGGCGCTCAGATCGGCGGGCTCGGGATCGCCCCCGGCGCGAACCTCGGCGACGGCCGCGTGCTCGCCGAACCCGTCCACGGGAGCGCCCCGAAACACGCCGGCGAGGACGAGGCCAACCCGACCGCGATGATCCTCTCGGGTCGCCTCATGTTCCAGCAGATGGGCTGGGAGGACGCCGCCCAGAAGATCTACGACGCCGTCGAGGCCGCGATCTCGGCGAAGAAGGTCACCTACGACATCCACCGCCAGATCGACGGCGGCGAGAAACTCGCCACCAGCGAGTTCGCCGACGAGATCGTCGACAACATCTAAAGCCCCACTTTTTTCCTCGTCCCCGTTCGCTCGCTGCGCTCGCTCAGGGTTGCTCAGAAATCGGAGATTTCTGGCATCACGGAACGGCGCAGCCGTTCCGTACGACCTCGCAAAAACCTGTCTTGCTGAACGTAGTGAAGCAAGGCTCGGAAGACGCGAAGCGTCTTCCGGTGGACTAAAAAGAGCCGCTCACTCGCGCTCCGCGCTCGTTCGCGGTACAATCACCATCACCTCCACAACCGCCCCGCACAGCACCGCCGAAGCCCTCGGCCCTCACTCCGTTCGGGCCTCGCCCTTCATCCGCCAGGAGAACACCGCAACGGCACCGCGGGCCGCAACCGCACCGGCGCGGCCGCAGCCACGCCGCTGCACCGGCGGGCATCAACTCTTCTCGATCCATCACCCCGCTCACCAGTCGGGCGAGGGAATTTAGCGTCCCGACCCGGAACCCTCGGCCGAGAGCATCATGGCAGACGACCTCACCGAACCCGCCGAGTTCGACCCCGACGACGTACTGACCCTCGACGACTCCTCCTTCGCGCCCGAGAACGTCGCGCTCGTCACGGGCGGGGGCTCCGGGATCGGCCGGGCGACCGCGCTCGCGCTCGCCCACAACGGCCTCACGGCCGTCGCGACCGACGTCGACGAGGACGGCCTCGACGAGACCGCCGCGAAACACGACGAGCTGGACCTCGACGGCGCGATCCACACCGTTTCCGGTGACCTCCCCCACGACGACGATATCGAGCACGTCGTCGAGTTCGCAGCCGAACAAGGTCAGATCCGCTTTCTCGCGAACATCGCGGGGCTCCAGACCGTCGCCCCGATCGAGGAGTTCTCGATGGACGACTACGACCTGATGCAGCAGGCGATGCTCCGCGCGCCGCTCTACCTCACGAAGCTCTGCCTGCCCCACATGCGCGCGGGTGACGGGACCGGCGCGGTCGGGAATATGTGCTCGATCCACGGCCACTACGTCACCCGCGACAAGGTGGCCTACAACATGGCGAAGTTCGGGCTCCGTGGGCTCACCCAGTCCATCGCCGCCGAGGGTGACGGTGACATCCGTTCGTTCTCCTTCTCGACGGCCTACGTCAAGACCCCACTGGTGACGGACCAGATCGCCGACACCGCCGAATCCCGCGGGATATCGGAACGCGAGGTCGTCGAGGACGTGATGCTCGGCGAAGCCAGAGTGAAGGAGATGATGGAACCCGTCGAGGTGGCGAACCTCTTCGCGCTCGGCTTCTCGGGCCACGCGAAACACCTCGACGGCGGCGACCTGCTGTTCGACGGCGGCTACACTCTGACCTACGACTGATCAGTAGGTGTCGAGGTCGGTCCCGACCGAGCAGACGTACTCGCCGGTGGCGACCTGCGGGAGCCGGCGGGTACGCCAGAACACGCCCGCGGCGTCGGCGGTCGCCTCGGCCTTCACCCCGCCGAACGCGTCGGTGATCCGGAACAACCGGTCCCCGCGCTCGACCCGGTCGCCGAGGTCGACGAGGAACTCGACCAATCCGCCCGCGGACGCGCCGTACTGCTCGAAGCCGGTCGCCCGGACCTGCTCCCCGGCGCTCGCCGTCCCCTCCACGAACCCGTACTCCCGGAGGACGTTCTTCACGCCCCGGACCCCGACCTCGACGCTCTTCTCGTCGAAGCCCACGGAGCCGCCGAGTTCGGGGTCGATGGTCGGCACCCCCTCGTCAGGCCCGGCACGGGCGAGCTGACCGTCGGGCCCCTTCTGGTCGAGGACGTAGCCGCAGTCGAACGTCTTCGCGAGGTCGAGACACGCGTCGTGGAGCCGGTGGCGCGGGCCGCACCGCACCCTGGTCTCGCGGATCATCCGACTGGTCGACCCCTGGTGGAGGTCGAGCACGAGGTCGGCGCTGGTCGCGATGTCGAACGTGGTGGCGGCGATGCGTTCGGAGGAGGTCCCCCGGTTGTCGCCCGGATACGCCCGGTTGAGCTTGGTGTCGTCGATCGGGTTTCGATGTTCGGCCACCCGGAAACCGTGGACGTTGACGATTCCCACGATCAGGATCGTCCCGTCGATCGCCGCCGGGTCGAGCTGGGGGACGAGCCGTCGGATGACCCCGACGCCGTTGAGTTCGTCGCCGTCGCTCGCGGCTTGGAGATAGAGGGTCTTGCCGTCGTCGGCACCGTTGATAACACAGACGGGGAGACCGACGTCCGCACCGTCGCGACTCTCGCCGACCGACAGCCGACCGGTGTCGACCTCGCCGGGAGCGGCGCTCGCGGTTCCGAGGCTCGTCATTATTCGAACACGACATTTCGACCGACTTTAGCCGTTCGATATCGACGGCGAACCGACGCGATTTTGCCGCCGCCGACGGTAGTCCAGCCGTGGCAGACGCACCCGACCGCCCCCCGACCACGGAGTTCCTCGCGGCGCTCTCGGTCGCGCGCAACGCCAAGATCGGGCTCGCGGTCGGGGTCGCGCTCGCGGTTCTCGCCTACGTCTATCGGGTGTTCGCGCTCGCCGGCCCGACCGCCGACACCCGTGGCTCGCCCGTACTGTTCGCCCTCCTCGCCGTGACCCTCGCCCTCGCCGCCGCCGCGGTCGTCGCGGTCGGGCTGACGTTGGTGTCGGCCTACCGCCTCGCTCACGAGGGGTGAGTTATCTCGCCGACCAGTAGCGTAGTCCCGCGTAAACGAGACCTCCTGAACCACCCAACAAGAGGGAGTACCACAACGATCTTCCAAGGAGAGCAAAATAGAGAAGAGCCCAAAAAGCAGCGAACAAAGCCGCCCCTGCAAGAATGCGCCTGATAAGTGACACCCCACTAATCCACTGATTGAAGCGCCTGTACGGTGTTTCCAGAGTCATATTGCTGGGGATACTGCTACTTCTCGTATAAAATTTGTCCGCTTGTGACTGTGATCCTCTCCTACACAAAGTGACACGCCCCTACTGAGTGTTCGACGTCTCCCCACAGGCCTCACGAAGCCGGTCAGCCCCGGTTCGCGGCCCCTTCGCCAGCAGGACGTTCTCCGCCCGGAGCTCGGTGTTCGGCCCCGGCGAGACCACCCAGTCGTCGCGCTCGTCGGTCGTGCGCTCTCCGCCTGCCCGCCGGACCGCGATCACCCGCATCCCGGTCTCGGTCTTCACCATCGCCTCCCCGAGCGTCGTACCGTCGAGGTCGCCCCCCGCCGCGATCCGCTCGCGGACGAGCACCTCGTCGGACTCGCTGACGGCCTCGGCGATCACCGGATGCGAGGCGATCCCGCGGAGGACCCCCTCACTGATCTCCAGGGCGGCGTCGGAGATCACCTCGGTGCTTCGGGCGAGGTGGACCAGCCCCCGCAGGGACACCGGGTCCTCGACCCGGCCCGCCGCCCGGAGGGTCCAGGCCTCGAACCGCGACTGGAGCGCGTCGACCTCGGCTTCGAGGTTCAGGACCTCCTCGGCGAGGGCCTCGCTGTCGAACAGCACCGCGCCGTAGGCGAGGTCCACCGCGAGCTCGCTCATGTTCTTCATCAACACCACCGAGTCCATCGCGCGTTCGAGGTCCGGGGTGTGGGGTTCGGGCGGGTCCGGTGGGAGGTAGGCCTCGCCGGTGGTGCTCTGATAGACCCCCGCGACCCCCTCGTCCGGTCCTCGGAACAGCACGACGTCGGCGGGTTCGAGTTGTGTTTCGCGGTCCGGGTTCAGGATCCACTCGCCGGCCCGCCGGATCGCGATGGTCCTGACCCCCGTCTCGGTTTCGAGGTTCAGCCCGCCGAGGGTCTCCCCGACGAACCGGGAGTCGGGGTCGACGCGGGCGCGCACGAGGGTCTCGACCGCCTCGGGGAGCGCCGCCCGGATCGCGTCGGGTAGCCGGATGTCCTCGAGGACGACCTTCGCGATGTCGCCGGTCGCGTCGGAGACCTTCTCGGTCGCGCCCACGATCCCCAACACCGGGGCGAGCGCCTCGGCGTCGTCGGGGGTGCGCGAGGCCATCAGCAGGCTCATGTGGGTTCTGAGCTGGAGGACGTCCATCTCGGATTCGAGCTGGAGGACCTCCTCGGCGACCTCGTCGCTGTCGAGGAGCACCGCCGAGTACGACAGGTCGATCATGAGCTCGGCGATGTCCTTCATCTCCGCGAGGAGTCGCTTGACGCTGCGCGGCTCGTAGTCGACCTCGCGTGCCATGCTCGACGTTCGTCCGGGCGGGCAAAAGCGTTGCTCGCGCACGTGCGTGGGGAAACGGTAATACTTTTCCCGGCAGGTCGGGTACAAGCGCCATGGCAGACGACCTCCAGAAGGGGCTCGATGAGGTTCTCGTGGCCGAATCCTCGTTGAGTTACATCGACGGTGACGCCGGACAGCTGGTCTATCACGGCTACGATATCAAGGACCTCGCGCGCGAGGCGAGTTTCGAGGAGGTCCTCTACTTGCTCTGGAACGACGAGCTCCCCGAGCGCGACGAGCTGGACTCGTTCGTCGAGGAGCTCTCGGCGGAGTACGCCGTCGACGAGGGCGTGATCACGACGCTCGAAGACCTCGTGGCGGCGGACGAACGCCCGATGGCGGCGGTTCGGACCGCGGTGTCGATGCTCTCGGCCTACGACGGCGACGCCGAACCCGGCGACATCGACGCGATCCGACACCAGGGGCTCCAGATCGCCGCGCAGTTCCCGACGATCCTCGCGGCCTACGACCGCCTCCGCAACGGCGAGGAGCCCGTGGAACCCAACGAGGAGCTCTCGTACGCAGCGAACTTCCTCTACATGCTCCACGGCGAGGAGCCCGACGACGTCGCCGCCGAGACGTTCGACATGGCGTTGATCCTCCACGCCGACCACGGCCTCAACGCCTCGACGTTCACTTCGATGGTGATCGCGAGCACGCTCGCCGACACCTACAGCTCGGTGACCGGCGGGATCTCGGCGCTCTCGGGGTCGCTCCACGGCGGCGCGAACCAGGACGTGATGGAGGTCCTGCTCGAACTCGACGAGAGCGGTCAGGACCCCACCGAGTGGATCGCCGAACAGATCGACGACGGCCGCCGTATCCCCGGCTGGGGCCACCGCGTCTACAACGTCAAGGACCCGCGCGCCGAGATCCTGACCGAGAAGTCAGAGGACCTCGGTAACGCCTCCGGCGAGAAGAAGTGGTACGACTACGCCGCCGCCATCGAGGAGTACCTCACCGAGGAGGAGGACTTCCCGAGCAAGGGCCTCGCGCCCAACGTCGACTTTTATTCAGGAACTGTCTACTACCAGCTCGGCATCCCGCTCGACATGTACACCCCGATCTTCGCGATGAGCCGGACCGCGGGCTGGGTCGGCCACATCCTCGAATACCAGACCGACAACCGCCTCATCCGCCCGCGCGCCCGATACGTCGGCCCCCAGGACGAGGAGTTCGTCCCGATCGACGAGCGATAACCGGCCCCCGACCGTCGACGCGCGGGCGAGCGCCATGTTTTTATCACCGCCGGCCATCGATTCGCGCATGACCCGGGGCGAGCAGCGATGAAGGAGTCGTTGATGGAGATCATCCGGTGTCCGATGGACAAGCAGGAACTCGAACTCGAACCCATCCAGGAGTCCGACGACGAGGTGCTCGAGGGCCGTCTCGTCTGCACCGAGTGCGGCGAGGAGTACCCGATCGAGGAGGGCATCCCGAACCTCCTGCCGCCGGACATGCGCGACGACGCACCGGCGTAGCATGGCGGGCGAATCGAGCGACTCCACGACGCTCACCGTCCACCTCAACCGCACGGGGCTCCACTCGATAGACGTCCCCGAGAGCTTCGCGAGCGCCGACTCGTTCGTGATCGAACTCGAGAACCACGGCGAGGGGACCCACGTCCACCTCCGGCTCGACGAGGCGCTCTCGGGGGTGGCTTCGGTGCCATCGAGCAACCACTACGTCCGCCCCGGCGCGACGACGCGTATCCCGGTCAGCGTCAGCGACCCCGGACCGGCCGGCGGCACGCTCACCATCGCGACCGCCTACGGCAGCCAGACCGAGACGGTCCCGCTCACCATCGAGCCCAACGCGGGCAAACGCCGCGTCAAGATCGACGAGTCCCTCATCGAGCGCTCCGGGAGCGGGAGCCTCGCGAGTTCGGGGAGCGTCGAATCGACCCGCTCGACTGCTTCGAGCACCCCGCGACGCACGGGTTCGACGGGCTCCTCGGCGTCGGCTCGATCGACCGACGGCTTCAGCACGCCCGCCCTCCTCGGGGCCGCGGCCGTGGTCGTGATCGTCGGTATCGTCCTGCTCTTCCTCTCGGACGTCGTGGCGGTCTACATCGGCGCGCTCGCGGTGCTCGTCGGCGTCATCGCGGCCGCCTATCTCGTGCTCTACTGATCAGGAGTCCGTCTCGCGGATCCCCTCGAACCCGCCGTCGTCGTCGAGCCGTTTCGCTCGGAGGTACCGCGCCCGGTAGCGGTTCGCGCCGTCGCCGACGTCGGCCTCGCGGACCTCGTCGACCCGGCCGTCGGCCACCGCCTCGATCAACGTCTCGATCTGACTCCGTTCGCTCGGCGTGAGTTCGACCTCGTAGGTTCGCGGCTCCTCGTTTTCGAGGATCGCCCACTGGCGCGCCGCGGCGATCACGAGCGAGCAGGGCTCGCGACACGGGAACACGCCGTCGCCGCGCGGCACGTCGAGTTCCGTACTGCTATCCTCGTCCCACTCGCGGCGCTTGAGACACTGGGAATCCACACAGCAGGCCGCCGCGAGGTTCTCGACCCCCTCGACGTCGAGCTCGTCGACGACGCCGTAGATCCCTGTCTGGCGCTCGGCGGTCTCGCGGAAGTGGGTGACGTCGAGGTCGCCCTCGCGCTCGCGGTGCCAGTTCGCCACCGTCGCGGGGTAGAAGAACTCCACAGTCCTGGCGAGGTCGCGACCGTCGAGCGCGGGGAAGACCCACCCGGTGGCGAGCGTCGGCGCGGTCTTGAGCGGTCGGTACTCCCCGTCGTCGTCGAGGGTGGCCAGCTCGCGGGCGTCGAGCGGGTCGTCGTGGTGTTCGAGGTCGTCGACCTCGACGTCGACGTCGGCGGTGTGCCGGAGTTCGTAGACCCGCTCACCGTCGTCGCCGAGCCCGGCGGTGATCAGGAGCTGGCCCCACTCGCGGGCGAGCCCGGCGACGAGGCGCTCGTAGCGTTCCCGGACCCCCACCTCGTCGGCGCGTTCGACCCACCGGAGGAACGCCTTCGTCGCGCCGTCCAGCCCGTCCCAGTACTCCCAGTTCGAGACGAACCACGGGTTCTCGGTCGCGAGCGCGTCGAACTCGGTCTCGGAGAGGTCCGCGTGACTCGCGCCCGGCGTCTCGAAGGCGTACCCCGAGCCGTCGTGGCTCACCGAGAGACCGTCACACGCCACGTCGTCGGCGGCGGCCTCGCGGAGCGCGTCGAGTTGGGAGTCGTTCATCTAGTCCCCCGCCGCCGGGGTCGCGGTCCGTCGGCGGACGATGTCGAGCGCCTCGGTGACGTCCGCTCCCGCGTCGGCGGCGCGTTCGAGGATCACGTCCGCCATCAGGGGTTCGGTGCCGACCGCGCCCGCGTACCAGATCCGGTGGCCGTCGACCTCCGCCGGAACGTCGTAGCCCTCGCGGTAGTCGTCGGTGAGGCCCATGTCCTCGGGGATGTCCTCCTGGGTGTGGTAGCCGTCGGCGATGAACAGCGGGACGACGACCACGTCCTCCGATTCGAAGTAGTCGGTGACGTCGTCGACCTCGGGCTCCTCGTCCATGAACAGCGCCTTCACCTCGCTGAACCGGTCCATCTCCGCGATCCGGTCGGCGTGGTACTTCACGGCTTTCGCGGAGTTCTCGTTCCTGTCGGTGCCGTGGCCGACGACCGCGAGGCCGAAGTCCTCGCCGACGTCGGGATCACCAGTTACACTCTCGGCGCGCTGGACGATCACGTCGGTCATCGAGGGATGGGTTCCGGCCGGACCACAGTAGTGAACGGTCTTCTCGACGTCCGCGGCGGTGAGGGTGGCGGTGTCGGCATCGGTCCCCGAGGAGTCCCAGAGCGAGACGTCCCAGTCGTCGAGGCGGAGTTCGCGCGGGATGACCTGTTCGGTGAAGTAGCCCTCCGAGATGAACAGCGGGACCACGTAGACCTCCTCGCTGTCGAGGGTCCGGAGGACCTCCCGGAAGGAGGGCTCCTCCTTCCAGAACGCCTCGCGGACCTCGGCGAACGCGCCGGACTCGCGGACGGTGTCGGCGTGGGCGAAGGCCGGTCCGTGCGAGCCGGGATTCAGGTGTGAGCCGTGGGCGACGATGACGAGCGCCGGCATACCCCGTCCTACGGGCGACGGCGATTTAGTGGCTTCGTCTCCCGAACCTCGACCGGTTACGGCGTGATGACCGCCCGTCCCTCGATCTCGCCGTGTTCGAGCTTCGCCGCGACGTCGTTGATCTCGTCGAGCCCGTAGCGCGTGGTCCGGAGGTCGACGTCGCCGCGCTCGACCAGCGCGACGAGTTCCTGGAGTTCGGTGTAGTTGCCGACGAGGCTCCCCCGATAGCTGAAGTCGCCGTTGACCAGCGCCTGGGAGGGTTGGTGGACGTGGCCACCGTAGCCGATGACGGTGTGTGCGCCGCCGGCGGCGACGATCTCGGGAGCCAGTGCCGTGGTCTCGTCCGCCCCGACGAAGTCGAGCACCGAGCGTGCGCCCACGCCGTCGGTGATCGCCTCGATCTCGCTCGCGACGTCCTCGTTCCCCGGGTCGATCGTGTGGTGTGCGCCGAGGTCGTCGGCCATCGAGAGCGCCTCGTCCTTCATGTCGACCGCGGTGATGGTGACGGGGCTCATCGCGTCGAGACACTGGAGCCCGATGTGGCCGAGCCCGCCGATCCCGATCACGACGGCGTGGTCGCCGGGGTTGAGTTCGCGCGAGGCGCGCTTGACCGCGTGGTAGGCCGTGATACCCGCGTCGGCGTGGGGTGCAATGTCGACGGTGCTCACGCCGTCGGGGAGCGGGATCACCGCCCGCTCGTTCGTCCGGAGGTAGTCGGCGAAGCCGCCGTCCGTCGAGAGGCCGGGGAACGCGAGGTCCTCACAGTGCATGTCGTCGCCGAGCCGGCAGGGGCGACACGTCCCACAGGTCATCACGGTGTGACAGATCACCGGGTCGCCTTCCTCGACCATCGTGACGTCGTCGCCGACCTCGACGACCCGGCCGGCGTTCTCGTGGCCGAGGGTCATCGGGAGGTCCTGGGGCATGTACTCGGCCCACTGGCCCTCGATCACGTGGTTGTCGGTCTGGCACCATCCCGCGCCCTCGACCTCGACGACCACGCCGTCGGGGGCCTCGGCCTGCGGTTCGTCGACCTCGTCGATCGAGAGCGCGTCCTCCATCTCCTCGGTGTACTCGTGGAGTCTGGCTGCTTGCATGTGACCACACCGCGGTAGGACTGTCACGGTCAAAAGTGTTCGTACCGAAATCGGGGTACAGCCGCTTTCCGGGGCCAAAAGACGTATGATTGTCAAACACTATCGATGATGTGCAATGTACCGGCACGAGGGAGCGGATGTCTTCGTCATCGACGCCCACGTCCACCACTGGGACGCGAGCACGGAGAACATCATCCACGAGGGCGGCGAACAGTTCATCCAGTGCTTCCACGACTACCACACCGCGTTCACACCGGCGGAGCGCCAGTGGAGCATCGACGAGTACCGGAAGTACAGCGCCGAACGGATGGTCGAGGACCTCTTTCGGGACGGCCACGACGACATGGCGGTCTTCCAACCGACCTACCTCGGCGAGTTCTACGAGAACGGGTTCAACACCATCGAGGACAACGCGGGGCTCGCCGAGACGTACGAGGGTCGGTTCGTGCTCAACGGCCGGTTCGACCCGCGTGAAGGGGAGGCGGGGCTCGAAGAACTCGAACGACAAAAGGACGAACACGACATCACGGGGGTCAAGCTCTACACCGCCGAGTGGCGGGGTGACTCGAAGGGCTGGCGGCTCGACTCGGAGGACTCCTTCGAGTACCTCGAAAAGTGTGCCGAGCTCGGCATCACGAACATCCACGCTCACAAGGGGCCGACGATCCGCCCGCTCAACCGCGACGCCTTCGACGTGCGGGACGTCGACGACGCCGCGACCTCGTTCCCCGAGCTCAACTTCATCGTCGAGCACGTCGGCTTCCCCCGGTTCGACGACTTCGCCCACATCGCCACCCAGGAGACCAACGTCTACGGCGGCCTCGCAGTGGTCGCGCCGATGGCGCTGGCCCGACCACGGAAGTTCGGCGAGATCATGGGCGAACTCCTCTACTGGGTCGGCGAGGACAACCTCCTCTTCGGCAGCGACTACGCGCTCTGGGAACCGGAGTGGGTGGTCGAGGCCGTGATGGAGGCCGAACTCACCGAGGACCAGCGCGACGAGTACGGCCTCGAGTTCGACCTCGAAACCAAGCAGAAGGTGATGGGTGAGAACGCCGCCGAGCTCTACGATATCGACATCGAGGAGCAGAAGAAAAAACTGGCCGACGACGCCATCAGCGCCGAGTTCGACCTCGGGGACCAGTACGGGGGTGCCACCGCAGACTGATGGCCGCCACTGCCCAGCCGACGGCCGACGACGTCCGCGCGCGGCTCGCGGCGGTCGACGACCCCGAGCTCGACGAGTCGATCGTCGACCTCGAGTACGTCCACGACCTCACGATCGACGGGTCGGAGGTACTGGTAACGCTCGTGTTGCCGACGGCGTGGTGCTCGCCGGCGTTCGCGTGGATGATGGCGACCGGCGCGCGCGACGAGCTCGAAGCCCTTCCGACCGTGACGACCGCGACGATCACCCTCGACGACCACATGCACGCGACGGAGATCAACCGTGGCGTCAACGAACGCCTCGCCTTCGAGACGGTCTTCGAGGACGCCGAGGACGACATCGAGGCGGTCCGTCGAACCCTCGCGGAGAAGGCGCGCGTGAGCCGCCAGTACCGTGCCGTCGACGCGCTGCTCGATGCGGGGCTCGACGCCGACCAGGTCGTCGCCCTCACCCGCGCGGACGTCGACTTCGAGGACGAAACGGACGAGGCGCTGGTCTACCTCGCCGACGACGCCTTCGCCGTGTGCGTCCCGGCCGACCCGCTCGCCGACCACCTCGAAAAGGCAGCCGAGACCGGGCTGGTCCGGGAACCCACCGACCGGCTCTTCGCCACCGTCGAGGCGGACCCGATCGCGGCCGACGACCTCGCCCACGAACAGCGCCGGGCACGGCTGACGGGCGCGACCATCTCCGGACAGGGAACCATCTGCGAGGGGCTCGACCGGGCGCGAAAACTGAAGCGCGACTAGCCGGAGCCTTCGATCCCGTAGGACCCGCCGAGGCCGTACCGACCGCTCTCGACCCACTCGTCCTTCTCCCAGCCGCAGGCCGGACAGACGTCCTCGTGCCAGTCGAACTCCTCGCTACAACGCTGGCACAGCACCGTTCGGGGTTGGCGGTCCTCCGCGAGCTGCCGGTCGTCGCTCTCGTCGTTCGATGCCATCCCCGCTTCCTACACCACGAACCATCATATACGTTCGGGAGGGTTGCCTCAGACGACGTCGTTGTCGCGCAGGAGGTCGGCGAGAACGTGGACGTAGAGCACGGCCCCGGTCAACAGCGCGACCGGCCGGCTGATCCGTGCCCAGAGCCAGGTCAGCGCGCCGCCGATCACGACGTGGCTCAGGATTCGGAGGCTCGCCATCCCACCCGTCCCCTCGAAGAGGTTCTCCTGGTCGGTGAACACACGTGTCGGGTTGCGGAGGACGTCCACGGTGTGTCGCCAGTCGCCCACGCGGAGCCGCGCGAGCACGAAGTGGTCGAGGTCGATCAGCACGCCGAGCCCGACGCCGTAGACCGCGAGCAGTCCCAGTTGACGCGACGAGTAGTGCTCGCGGAGTTTCGTGAGGACGACGCCGACCACGGGGATCGATATCAGGAAGTGCTCGCCGGACTTCATACGTTCAATAGAGCGGTCGTCGCGGTGTGTTTTTCGTTCCTACTCCGTCGTCTCGACCGAGAAGGTGGGGCCGTCGTCGGTGTCCTCGATCTCGACGCCGAGGGCTTCGAGTTCGTTTCTGAGGTCGTCGGCGCGGTCGTAGTTGCCGGCGGCGCGTTCGGCCTCGCGGGTCTCGAGCACGAGCTCGACGAGTTCGTCGGCGAGGCTGACGTCGCCGTCCGCCGTCTCGCCGAAGCTCAGCCCGAGCACCCCGCCGCCGAGCTCCTCGACCGTCTCGACCGCCGCCAGGAGCCCTTGGTAGTCGTAGGCTTCGCCGGCGGCCCCGCGGTCGTCGAGGTGGCGGTTGACGACCGTCGAGAGTTCGAGCAACGAGGCGAGCGCGCCCCGGGTGTTGAAGTCGTCGTTCATCGCGGCTTCGAACGCCTCGCGCGTGTCGTTCGTCGACTCCCGAAGCACGCTGTCGGGTGACTTCGAGGACGTGTGCGAACCGTCGAGCACCGTCTCGGCGCGCTCGTGGGTGCGTTCGAGGCGCGCCGCACGCTCGACGGCCTCCTCGATGGCAGCCTCGCTGTAGGTCTGGGTGGTGTTGTAGCTCCCCGAGAGGAGGAACGTGCGGACCGCGTTGCGGCCGTATTCGGCGAGCGCGTCCTCAACAGTAATGAAATTCCCGAGGCTGGTGCTCATCTTCTCCTCGTCCATCGAGAAGAGGTCGGCGTGGAGCCAGTAGCGGGCGAACTCCTCCCCTGTTGCGGCCTCGCTCTGGGCGATCTCGTTCTCGTGGTGGGGGAAGACCAGGTCCCGACCGCCGACGTGGATGTCGATAGTGTCGTCGAGGTGGGTCATGCTCATCGCCGAGCACTCGATGTGCCAGCCCGGCCGGCCCTCGCCCCACGGCGAGTCCCAGATCTCGCCGTTCGGCGGGTGGTCCCCGACCGGACGGTCCTCGGAGCGGTGGTCGGCGAGCGCGTTCGGCGAGACCCCGTCGGCCTTCCAGAGCGCGAAGTCGGCGGCGTGGCGCTTCTCCGAACGTTCGTCGGCCTCGCCCTGGGCTTCGATGTCGTCGAGGCGCTGGTTCGAGAGTTTCCCGTAGTCCTCGAAGGTCGTGACGTCGAAATAGACAGATCCATTCGACTCGTAGGCGTAGCCCTTCTCGATCAGCGTCTCGACGAGGTCGATTATCTCGGGGACGTGTTCCGAGACCCGTGGATAGACCTCGGCGCGTTTGAGCCCCAGTGCGCGCATGTCGTCGAGGGTTCGTTGGATGAAGCCGTCCGCGACCGCGTGCTCCGAGTCGCCGAGGTCGTCTTCACCGATGCGGGCGACGATCTTCTCGTTGACGTCAGTGAAGTTCTCGACGTGGCGGACGTCGTAGCCGAGGAATTCGAGCCAGCGGTGCATCACGTCGACGTGAGTCCAGGTGCGCGCGTGGCCGAGGTGAGCGCGGTCCGAGACCGTGAGCCCACAGTAGTAGAGGAGAACGGAGTCGGGGTCGCGTGGCTCGAACGGCTCGCGCTCGCCGGTCAGCGTGTTCTCGACGCGCAGCGTCATGGGGTTCCTACGCGTTCGAGCGTTTCAATCCGTCGGAGTCCCCGTAACCGGGACCGCCGACAGCGCGTCCTCGACGACACGCACGGCGTCGGGCGCGTCGCGTCGTCCCACGACGACGACGAGCGCGTCACCGGCGACACCGGCGGCCTCGGGCTCGATATCCTCGACGGCGAACCGCGAGAGGACGTGTCCGAGCGCGGCGGGGTCGACCGCGCCCGTGGCGAGCACGCCCGTGAGTGACCCCCCGTCCGCGAACGCGGTGTCGCCGACCGCGAGCACGGCTTCCTCCGGATCGGCATTGGCCGCGGGGCCGATCCCGCTTCGCATCGTGACCCGCGCCTCGCGGGAGGCGGTCTCGGGGTCGGGGAGGGCCTCGGCGTAGCGCCGGAGCGCGGCCGCGACGGGTTCGGGCTCCCCGACGTCGAGGAACCGGGCGGCGGCGGTGTAGTTGATGACCCCGGCCCGGAGCGCCTCGTGGACGAACGGCTGTTCGTGGACGGCGCGTCTGGTCTCGGCGGCGACGGACATGGTTCGAGGTCGACGAGCACCACGAAAAGACCGACGACTCGGTGAAGGGCGGAACAATGCTGAGCCAACCACACCACCACCGTGCGGCCAGTGGTCGTCGCACACGATTTATCCGACCGGCGGTCGTACGGCCGACGGTATGACGGACAGTGATGTCGCGATCATCGGTGGTGGCCCGGCCGGACTCAGCGCGGCGCTGTTCACCGCGAAGAACGGGCTGGAGACCCAGCTGTTCGACACCGACCAGACGTGGATGCACAAGGCGCACCTGTTCAACTACCTCGGGATCGAGAGCGAGGACGGCTCCGCGTTCATGGAGGACTCGCGCGCCCAGGTCGACGAGTTCGGTGTCGAGCGCCACCAGGGCACCGAGGTCACGGATGTCGAAGCAGACGGCGACGGCTTCACCGTCTCGACCGCGGACGAGGAGTACGAGGCGAGCTACGTGATCCTCGCGACGGGCGCGAAGCGCGACCTCGCCGAGGAGTTGGGCTGTGCGTTCACCGACGAGGACGTGGTCGACATCGACGTGACGACCGAGACGAGTGTCGAGGACGCCTACGCGACGGGCGCGATGGTCCGCGCCGAGGAGTGGCAGGCGGTCATCGCCGCCGGCGACGGTGCCGCGGCGGCGCTCAACATCCTCACGAAGGAGAAGGGCGAGCACTTCCACGACTTCGACGTGCCCGACGACGCCGAGTAATCGAGTTTCGTGCCAACCGGACGTGCGTCGCACGTCCGGTGACGCCGAATAACCGGGAAACACAACCCGTAAACACGCACTCGTCGTCGGGTCGCGTGTGAGTACCCGTTCGGTCGTCGGTATCGAGCGCGGGACGTTGCCGTTCGTCGCGCTCGGGGTCGCCGTGGTCGCGGTGAGCACCAGCGCGATCCTGGTTCGGTACAGCGCCGCGCCGAGCCTCGTGAAGGCGTTCTACCGGGTGCTCTTCACGACCCTCCTCCTCCTGCCGTTCGCCCTCGTCCGCCACCGCGACGCCTTCGCCCGACTCACCCGTCGGGACTGGCTGGCCGCGGGGGCTGGCGGCGTCGCGCTCGCCCTCCACTTCGCGTCGTGGTTCGCGAGCCTCGAACTCACGAGCGTCGCCGCCTCGGTGACGATCGTCCAGTGTCAGGTGCTCTTCGTCGCGGCCGGCGCGGCGGTGTTCCTCGACGAGTTCGTCACCCGGCGTACCGTCATGGGGATGCTCCTCGCGCTCGCCGGCATCGTGGTGCTCTCGGTCGGCGACGCGTCGGGGGGTGTGGTCGCAGGGAGCGCCCCGCTTCTCGGTGACGCGCTCGCGGTGGCCGGCGCGGCCTTCTCGGCGGGCTACGTCCTCGTGGGGCGGGTGCTCCGCCAGCGGATCGCGCTGATCCCCTACGTCGTCGTGGTCTACTCGGCCTGTACCATCGTGCTCCTCGCGCTCGTCCTCGCCGACGGCGCAGCCCTGACGAACTACCCGCCGCGCGAGTGGCTGCTCTTCCTCGGGATGGCCGTCGGCCCCGGCGTCTTCGGGCACACGGTCCTCAACTGGGCGCTCGGTCACCTCGAATCCAGTGTCGTCAGCGCCTCGCTGCTCGGCGAACCCGTGGGGAGCGCACTGCTCGCGCTCGTGTTGCTCGGCGAGGTCCCGACCGCCGCCACCGTGGTCGGGGGCGTGGTGATCCTGGCCGGGATAACCGTCGTGGCGCGCGAGGAATGGCCCGGAGGGCCAGGACGTGCGAGGGATGAGCGACGCGAGCACCGCGAGCAGAGCGAATCGGTTGGGGAGGCTCGTGGCTGTCGCGGGGCGGTGCTGTGCGAAGCGGTTGCGGTAGCTGGTAAGTGATTGTACCGCGAACGAGCGGAGCGAGTGAGCGGCAGTTTTTAGTCCAGGTTTTTGCGACGAGTGGTGCGCGAGCGAAGCAAGCGCACCCGAGTCGGAAAAAAGTGGGACAACACACCTATTACAGCCCGGGCCAACCCTCCCGCATGAAAAACGTCGACGACCTCATCGAGAGCGCGAACGAGCTTGCTGGTCAGGGGCTCTCGAACGGCGAAATCGCCGACGAGCTCAACGTCTCGCGTGAGACCGCGAGTTGGCTGGTCGAACGTGGCGGCGGGAGCACCCAGCCCACGACCACCGAGAGCGCGGAGCCGGCCGGCCCGCTCTCGGACATCCACATCGACTGGAGCGCGCTCGGGCGGGACAGCACCCGACTCTCGGACGTGGGGCACGCGATGGCGGACCTCCTCGGCGGCCACGACGACAGCGAGATCGACCTCGTGGTCGGGATCGAGAAGGCCGGCACGCCGCTCGCGACCACCGTGGCGCTCGAACTCGGGGCCGACCTCGCGACCTACGCGCCCCGAAAGCACCAGTGGGAGGAGGGCGACATCGAGGACCTCAGCGGGAACTTCTCGCGGAACTTCGCCGAGATCCGGGGCCGGGAGTGTTACGTCATCGACGACACCATCACCAGCGGGACGACGATGACCGAGACCATCGACGCCATCACCGAGGAGGGCGGCACGCCGGTCGGCTGTGGTGTGCTCGTCGACAAGAGCGGCGTCGAGGAGCTCGAAGGCGTCCCGGTCGAATCGCTGATGCAGGTCATCCG
Source organism: Halococcus salsus (assembly GCF_009900715.1). NCBI lineage: Archaea > Methanobacteriati > Methanobacteriota > Halobacteria > Halobacteriales > Halococcaceae > Halococcus > Halococcus salsus. The sequence continues at coordinate 52,958 of NZ_JAAAJC010000004.1, read as the reverse complement.
AGTGAGCCGCGACGAGGAGTGAGCCGGCGGGTGGAGCCTCCCGAACCATCATGAGCGACCGTGGAACCGACCCGACCACCGAGCGGCGTAAGGCGGGGCCGCGAGCCGTCCGGAAGGTCGGGGTCGAGCGATGGGTCGAGAACGTCTTCTTCGGGCTGGCGGAGGTCGCCGTGCTCGGTATTCCGGGATTGCTGGCGCTGATGGCCGCACCGCAGAACGCGGCGGTGAAGTTCGCCGCGCTGGTCGGCGTCACGACCCTCACGCTGGCGATCGGAACGGTTCGGACCGGCCTCACGTCGTTCGACTGGCCGGCGGCGACGCCGGTGCTCTTCCTCGTCCGCCCCGTCTATCACAGCCTCACCGTCGTCGCGGTGGCGGCCGGCGGTGCGGCGGTCGACGTCGCCACGGGGTCGACGGTCGGGTCGCTCGTCGTCGCGGTCGGCCTCTCGCTCGGTGCCGTCCGGCTGTTCCCCCGCCTCGTAGCGGTCTTGGATAGCTTGCTTCCCCAGTGGAACTGGGGACTGAGACGGCGATAACCGGTCGGCTGCACCGAACGCAGGAACCCGAACGTCGACCTGGGCCCGGTCTGCCGTCCGAACCCGGAACGCATACCACCACCCTGGGTAAACACCGACCATCATGTCACCCCGCGTGGTCACCCTCGGCGAGACGATGGTGCTCGTCTACCCATCGACGACGGGCCCGATGAAACACGCCCACGAGTTCGAAAAGAGCCTCGCCGGTGCCGAGACCAACGTCGCCATCGGTCTCGCGCGGCTCGGTCACGACGTCGGCTGGTACTCGAAGCTCGGGGCCGACCCGCACGGCGAGTACCTCGAGTTCTTCGTCCGTGGCGAGGGCATCGACACCTCGACGGTGGAGTTCACCGACGAGGCACCGACGGGCATCATGTTCAAGGAGCGCCGCGAACTCGGCGAACCCGCCGTCCACTACTATCGGCACGGCTCCGCGGCGTCGCTGATGGCTCCCGACGACCTCCCCGTGGACTACCTCACGGACGCGGAGTACCTCCACCTCACCGGGATCACGCCCGCCCTCAGTGAATCGTGTCGTGAGGCGACGCTCCTGGCGGCCGAACGCGCTACCGAGGCGGGGATGACGGTTTCGTTCGACCCGAACGTTCGCCGGAAGCTCTGGGAGTCCGACGAGCGGATGCGCGAGACGATGCTCGAACTCGTCTCGCTGTCGGACATCGTCCTCCCGGGTATCGAGGAGGGGGCCGCGCTGTTCGGGACGGACGACCCCGAGGCGATCGCGGCGGCGTGTCTCGACCACGGTGCGAGGGTCGCGGTCGTCAAACTCGGTGCGGCCGGCGCGGTCGTCGCCGACGGCTCGACGACCGAACGGGTGTCGGGCTACGACGTCGAGCGCGTTGTCGACCCCGTCGGCGCGGGCGATGGCTTCGCCGCCGGCTTCCTCGCGGGTCGGATCGAGGGCCAGGACCCGGTCGCGGCCACCGAGACGGCGAACGCGGTCGGCGCGTTCGCGACGACCGTCGCGGGCGACACCGAGGGGCTCCCCACGAGAAAGGAACTCGACGTCTTCGTCGGCGAGCGCGACGCGGTCCGTCGGTAGGTTCGGTAGCTACTCGTTCTCGGCACGGAACTCGGCGACGGCGGCACGGTCGGGGAGCGCGGTGCTCGCGCCCGCATCGGTGGTCGTGAGTGCCGCGACCGCGTTGGCGAACCCGAGCACCTCGTCGAGCGGTTCGTCGTCGACGAGTCCCGCGAGCACCCCCGCGAGGAACGCATCGCCCGCACCCGTGGTGTCGACGGGGTCGACGGCGTAGCCGGGATGAGTCTCGTCGAGCGCCCCCCACGGGGCGTCGGGGCTCGAAACGGCGCGCGCACCCGCGGCCCCACGGGTCGCGACGACGGTGTGCGGCCCGACGTCGAACAGCGCTTCTTCGGCTACCGACCCCCGGTCGGCGAATCCGGTCCCGAGGAGGTCGTCGGCCGAGGTCTTGAGGACGTCCGTCAGCGAGAGCATCCGTTCGAGCACGGCCTCGAAGGTTTCGTCGGACTCCCAGAGTTCGGGTCGGGTGTTGGGGTCGAAGACGATGGCACAGCCGTGGTCCCGGGCGCGCTCGACGAACTCGAACAGGCGCGACCGCGCGGGTTCGTTCGCGAGCGCGACCCCGCCGAGCGCGACCCACGACGTCGAATCGAGCGCGTCGTCGTCCACGACTCTCGGGTCGACGTACTGGTCGGCGGTCTCGGTGCGATAGAAGGAGAACTCCCGGTCGGCGGCCGCGTCGTGGGCGACGAACGCCAGCGTCGTCTGGTGGTCGGGGTCGCGGGTCACGAACCGCTGAGGGATCCCGTGTTCGCGGAGGCCGTCGACGAGGAACTCGCCGAAGGCGTCCTCGGCAACGTTGGTGAGGAACCACGGTGGGCGGTCGAGCCGTGCCAGCCCGACCGCGACGTTCGCGGGTGCGCCGCCCGCCCGCCGCGAGAAAGTCTCGACCGACGAGAGCGAGCCGGCCTGATCGGGGATGAAGTCGATCAACGTCTCCCCGGCGACGAGGACGTCGGGTGTGGTCACGATACGAAACCGATGTGCACGGGGGAGTTGAATCTACTCCCTCCGCGAGCCGACAGCAGGACCGTCTCGCGAACCCGGATCGGCGACCCGATCGGGTCGCCGGCCCTCCTGCGTGCGCTCGGATCACACGGCGTGGGCGGTTTGAAAGCGCTTTTATGCGGTGCTCCGCTACCGCAGTCTACAACCTGCGCGGGGTTGTGAAGCTCCTAGCCTCTCAGGAAATCGCTCGCCGTCGAGGCGGTCTCGACGTGCGGCCGAGGACCATCGTCGGTCCTCGCAACGGCGGGGGAGCCCGAACCCGCGCGCGGGAAGGACCAACCAATGTCAGTTTACGTTACCTACGACGTTCCGGCGGACCTCGAAGACGACGCCATCGAGGCGCTCGAGGTCGCTCGGGACACCGGCACCGTGAAGAAAGGCACGAACGAGACCACCAAGGCGATCGAGCGCGGCAACGCTTCCTTGGTCTACATCGCCGAGGACGTGAGCCCCGAGGAGATCGTGATGCACCTCCCCGAGCTCGCCGACGAGAAGGAGATCCCGTTCGTGTTCGTCGAGACCCAGGACGACGTCGGCCACGCGGCCGGCCTCGAAGTCGGCAGCGCCGCAGCGGCCATCGTGGACGCCGGCGATGCCGAGTCCGACGTCGAGGAGATCACCGGCAAGGTCGAGGACCTCCGATAGGACGATGAGCTCCGAAGGAACTGACTCCACGCCCGCCGAGGTCATCGAGGTCGTCGGGAAGACCGGGATGCACGGCGAGGCGATGCAGGTCAACTGTCGGATCCAGGCGGGCGAGAACCGTGGTCGGATCATCACGCGCAACTGTATCGGCCCGGTCCGCGAGGGCGACATCATCCAGCTCAAGGAGACCGCCCGCGAGGCCGACGCCATCGGGGGTCGCTGATGGTCGAGACGCGTTCGTGCGATTACTGCGGGTCGGACATCGAGCCCGGCACCGGCACGATGTACGTCCACGTCGACGGTCGCGTCGTCCACTTCTGTTCGTCGAAGTGCGAGAACAACGCCGAACTCGGTCGGGCCTCGCGCGACCTCGAGTGGACCGCCGAGGGCCAGCGCATCGGGGCCAGCCAGGCGGGCACCCCCGAGGAGGCCGAGCAGGTCGCGGCGGAGCCGTCCGCAGGTGGAAGCGAGACCGTCGCGGACGAGATCGACACCGTCGAAGGCGAATCCGACGCCGAGGCGGTCGCCGCGGCGGCGGTCGAGACGGAGTCGGAGGACGTACCGACCGACGACCCCGACGAGGTCGTCGACACCGGGGCCGAGACCGACGAACTCGACGAGGTCGAGGGTCGACGCGCCGGCGGGAGCGACCCCGACGTCGAGGAGGACCAGGACGTCCCCGACCTCGAAGAGAGCGACGCCGAGGTGAACGTCGACGAGGAGACCACGCGGGAGACCGACGCGGACGCCGAGTTCGACGAGGACGACGTCGACCGCACCAGTGACGAGACGGTCTCCCAGGACGAGGCCGACGAAGTGGTCGTCGACGAGGACCGCGAGGAAAGCGACGACAACGAGGACGACCAGTGAGCCACCACGACGAGCGGACGTTCGTGATGGCCAAACCCGACGCCGTCCAGCGCGGCGTGGTCGGCGAGATCGTCTCCCGACTCGAAGGCAAGGGTCTCAAGATGGTCGGCGGGAAGTTCATGCAGATCGACGAGGAACTCGCCCACGAACACTACGGCGAACACGAGGACAAGCCGTTCTTCGACGGTCTCGTGGAGTTCATCACCTCCGGGCCGGTCTTCGCGATGGTCTGGGAGGGCGCGGACGCCACCCGACAGGTCCGCCGGATGATGGGCGCGACGGACGCCCAGGAGGCCCAGCCGGGTACCATCCGCGGCGACCTCGGGAACGACCTCGGGCACAACCTCATCCACGGCAGCGACCACGAGGACGAGGGCGCGAACGAGCGCGAGATCGACCTGTTCTTCGACGAGGACGAACTCGTCGACTGGGAGCAGGGCACCGCGACCTGGGTCTACGAGGACGCCGACGACCACTGAACCGGGTCACGTTCGCGGCCGATCCGTTTTCGGACCGATCGAAACCACACGACACGAGCGGCGGCTTCGATCCACGCCGTTATATCTCATAAACGATTCACGGAGTCAATGAGTCGTGACCTCACGCGCCGGGCGCTCGTCGGCGCGATCCTCGCGGGTGGGGCGGTCGGGACGGCGTTCTCGCCGGTACGGGGCTATCTCGAACGGTTCGCGCCGCTCTCGGGGTCGGCGTGGGACGCGACCGACGAAACCGATCGGACGGTCGAAAGCCCGTACGGAGCGGCCACGGTACGCTACGACGAGTACGGCGTTCCGAACGTCACCGGCGAGAGCGAACGAGCGCTCTACTTCGCGGTCGGGTACGCCCAGGCACGCGACCGGGGGTTCCAACTGGATCTCCAGCGCCGGCAACTGCGTGGCGAACTCTCGGCGGTCGTCGGGGACGTGACGCTCGATTCCGACGAGTTTCACGTGAAGATGGACTTCGCGGGCGCGGCGCGGGCGAACTGGGACCTCCTCGGCGACACCCGTGCGGGGGCGCTCGTCGAAGCCTACACTGCGGGCGTCAACCGAGTCCTGGCGAACGACCCGTCGGCGGTCGAATTCGCGCTGCTGGCGTACGACCCCGACCCGTGGACGCCGGTCGACACGATGTTGATGCAAAAGCAGATCGCTTGGAACCTCACGGGGAGTTTCCGCACCCTCCGGAAGGCGCTCGTCGCGGACCGTCTTGGCGAGGGTGCAGCGAACGACCTCTACCCGAACCGGTTCGACTTCGACTCGCCGATCGTTCGGGGCGGGAACAACGGGCCAGGAAACCAAGCGGACCACGGCTCGGCGGCAGGAGCCCACGCTGTCGAGCCGGCGCTCGTCGAGTGGTTGGGACAGTTCGAGTCCCCGTTGGGGATCGGCTCGAACAGCTGGGTCGTCTCGGGACAGTACACGGAGAGCGGCGCGCCCATCGTGGCGAACGACCCCCATCTGAGCCTGATGGCCCCACCAGTATGGTACGAGATGACCCTCCGAACCGACGACGTGAGCGTTCGCGGCGTGACGTTTCCGGGGGTGCCGTTCGTCGTCATCGGCGAGAACGACGCCGGCGCGTGGGGTTTCACCAACGCCGGCGCGGACGTCATCGACTTCTATCGCTACGACACCCGAGACGGCGAGTATCGGTACAAGGGGACTGGCGCGAGTTCGACACCGAAGAGCGCGAGATCGCGGTCAGTGACGGCGAGAACCGGCGGGTGACGGTGCGAAAGACCGTTCACGGGCCGGTGATCGAACGCGAGGGTCGACGGGTCGGGGTGGCGTGGACCGGCCACACCGCGACCCGGACCACACGGGCGATCTACGAGTACAGCCAGTGTTCGGGGCTCGACGACATGCTGGCGGCGACCGAGCGCTTCGACTCGCCGACCCAGAACCTCGTCTACGCCGACCGCGACGGCAACACCCTCTACTACGTCACCGGGCAGATCCCGATCCGGACGGTCGACGGCGAGGAAGTCGCGGGGGATCGGGTCTTCGATGGCTCGGCGGGCGAGGGCGAGTGGCGGGGGTTCACCCCCTTTGGAACCTCGTCGTGGGAGGGGTTCGTCCCGTTCGATGAGAAACCCCACGTCGTGAATCCCGACTACCTCGGGACGGCGAACCAGCGGGTCGTCGACCGGCCGAACCACTACCTCGCGGAGGCCTACTCCGATCCCTATCGTGGTATCCGGATCTACGACCTGTTGGACCGGCGCGCGAACTCGGGGGAGCCGATGGATCCGGCGTTCATGAAACGGATGCAACGCGACACGCTCGACCTGCGCGCGAAAGCACTTACCCCCGTTCTCGTTCGCGCCACCCGCGAGGCCGACGACACAGACGACCTCACGAACGACCTCGACGCGCTCGACTCGTGGGGCTACCGGATGGAGCGCGACTCGCTGGCCGCGCTCGTCTTCGTCCACTGGTTCGAGCGTTACCGCGACCTGACGTTCTCGCCCGCGTTCGAGCGCCACGGCCTCGACGAGTCCTCCTACCCCGCCGACTGGGTGCTTCAACACCTCGGCCCCGACAGTCGATGGTTCGGCGACGAGTCGCGGGACGAGGTGATGGTGCGCGCGCTTCGACAAGCCGTCGGCGACATCGAGGACGCAAGCGAGGAGACCTACGGCGACTACAACACCACCGACGCGCTCGACCACCCGCTCGGTCTCGATTTCCTCGAATACCCCACGCGACCGATGGACGGGTCGCGCGCGACGGTGAACAACTACGCCCTCGAGAACCCCACGGGGAGTAGCTGGCGGATGGTCGTCCCGATGGACGGACCGTCGGCGGGCGTCCTCCCCGGCGGGAACTCGGGGAACTACTTCTCCGACCACTACGACGACCAGCTCGGCCGCTGGGCCGACGGCGAGTACAAGTCCATGTCCCGAGAGATACGGGGCACGCCCACGATATCCTTCGAGAACGGAGGCGACCGGTGAGCCTCACGGGCCGCGTTCGCGAGCTCCGTGCCGACGAGCGATCGCGATGGGCGACGATGGTCGTCGCCATCCTCGTGGGACTGGTCGCCGCCGCCCTCCACTGGACTGGGCTGTTCCTCGGCGGTGCCCTCGTGGGGCTCGCCGCCGTCACCCGGAGACGTGCGCTGCTCGCGGGGCTGGGATTCGGCGTTCTGGTCTGGGTCGTCTTCCTCGCGACGCTGCTCGCGAGCGGCGACCTCTGGCAGTACCTCGCGATGGGGGAGATCGCCGTCGTCAGCCTCGCGATCCCGGTAGCGACGGCGACGTTCGCGGCACTCGTGCGCTGGCTGCTGTAGAAGCCGGTTCACACTCGTCGACGCCATCGTCGCTGGCGCAAACGGCAAGAACCAGCGGGCCGAAGAGCCGACCAGCGGCCCGACGGACGCCGACCGCGTCCGGACGGACGCCACCCGTTCCACCATGTCATCCGAAACCCAGCCCGTCGACGACACGCGCGACGCGATCCAGGAGCGCCACACCGAAGCCCGCGAGGAACTCGTCCCCGACGACCCCGTCCGCCACTACATCGGTGGCAAGTGGGTCGAGAGCGCCTCGGGCGAGACGTTCGAGACCCGCGACCCGACGACGGGCGAGGTGCTCGGCGAGGCCCAGGCCGGTACCGGCGAGGACATCGACCGTGCGGTCGCGGCGGCGTGGGACGCCTACGAATCCGAGTGGTCGGATGCCGACCCCACCAAACGCCAGCGCGTGCTGACCGAGATCGCCGACCAGGTCGAGGAGCACCGGAGCGACCTCGCGACGCTCGAAACCCTCGACAACGGCAAGCCGATACGGGAGGCGCGGGCCGACGTGGCGCTGGTGGCCGACCAGTTCCGCTACTTCGCGGGCGCGGCCCGAACCCACGGTGGCGAGACGGTCCCCACCGACCACCGAAAGAACATCCAAACCATTCGCGAGCCCTACGGGGTCGTCGGTGCGGTGGTGCCCTGGAACTTCCCGCTCCTGATCGCGGCCTGGAAGCTCGCACCGGCGCTCGCGGCCGGCAACACTGTCGTCCTCAAACCCGCCGAGGAGACCCCGCTCTCGATTCTCGAACTCATGCGGCTCGTCGGCGACGTCCTCCCCGACGGCGTGGTCAACGTCGTGACGGGCTACGGCGCGGAGGCCGGCGCGCCGCTCACCGAACACCCCGAGGTCCGAAAGGTCTCCTTCACCGGCTCCACGGCGGTCGGTCGGGAGGTCATGAAGGCCGCCGCCGAGAACATTACCGATGTCACTCTCGAACTCGGCGGGAAGAGCCCGGTCGTCGTGTTCCCCGACGCCGACATCGACCAGGCCGTCCGGGTGATGATGCTCGCGATGTTCTACAACACCGGTGAGTGTTGCACTGCCGGCACGCGGCTGTTCGTCCACGAGGATATCTACGAGACGTTCATGGACGCGTTCGTCGAGAGCGCACAGGGACTTCAGATGGGTGATCCGCTTTCGAAAGATACCCGTCTCGGCCCGAAGGTCTCCGAAGAACAGGTCGAGCGCACGCTGTCGTACGTCGAGCAGGCCCGCGAGGACGGCGCGCGGATCGTCACCGGCGGTGGCCAGCCCGAGGACGAAGCGCTCGCGGACGGCTGTTTCGTCGTGCCCACCGTGATCGACGAGATCGACCACGACTCCGAACCCGTCCAAGAGGAGATCTTCGGCCCCGTCGAGGAGGTCTTCGCGTGGTCCGACTACGATGAGATGATCGAGCGGGCGAACGACGTCGAGTACGGCCTCGCGGCGGGGGTCATCACCCAGGACCTCTCGAAGGCGAATCGAGCGGCCCGGGACATCGAGGCGGGCAACATCTGGGTCAACCAGTACAACGACTTCCCCGCCGGCCAGCCCTTCGGCGGCTACAAACACTCCGGCATCGGCCGCGAACAGGCGAAGGAGACCCTCGACCACTACTCACAGACCAAGACGATCAACATGCGTCTCTAGTAGTATCGATCATCGGTTAGGGACGTCAATGGACACGTAGGATCGCTCCCTCCTCAGGACGCAACGATTCGCTGCATCCGACAGCCGTTCTGGCCGGTACGATGTTCGTCGCTAGGTGGAGCCGAAACGGGGTTGGCGCTCGTGAGCGCTCAGGTGTTGGCTTTCACGTTGCTCAACTGCCTGACAAACTCCGGATCTCGATGGTCGCCGAACAGTGACTCGGACTCGTTCAGCCCCGCAATCGAGTTCATGTCCTCGACGCGCAGTTCGAAATCGAAGACGTCGAAGTTCTCGACGATCCGTTCCTCGTGGACCGACTTGGGAATCGCGACGATCCCCCGCTGTATCAGCCATCGAAGAACGACCTGTGCGGCCGATTTGCCGTGCTGCTCGCCGATCGAGACCAGTACGTCGTGCTCGAAGAGGTCGTTCCGTCCCTCGGCGAACGGTCCCCAGGACTCGTGTTGAATCCCGTACTCGTTCAAGAACGCAGCATCGTCGGTCCGCTGACAGAAGGGGTGTGTCTCGATCTGGTTGACGGCGGGGACGACCTCGTTCTGGACGACCAGGTCGACCAGGCGATCCGGGTCGAAGTTGCTAACACCGATAGCCCGGACCTCGTCCTCGTCGTAGAGGTCCTCCATCGCCCGCCACGAGCCGTGAACGTCACCGAAGGGTTGATGGATCAGATACAGATCCAGATAATCCAGCCCCAGTCGATCGAGCGATCGTTCGAACGCCCGCTTCGTGCTCTCGTAGCCAGCATCCTGTATCCAGAGCTTCGTCGTGACGAACACCTCCTCCCGGGGGACGTCGCTCGCCTCGATCGCCCTGCCGACGGCCTCCTCGTTCTCGTACCCGGCCGCGGTATCGACGAGACGGTACCCGGTACGGAGCGCGTCGGCCACGCTTCGTTCACAGACATCGAGGTCCTCGATCTGGTACGTACCGAACCCGAGGACCGGCATTTCCACACCGTTGTTCAGCTCGACGGTTTCGCTTTCCACACCGGAACGTGGACCGCGTCCCGTTTGGACCCGATGCTATTTTGAAAACCCGTTTAAGTCCCCGGCTGGCTCGAAGACGGCTTCATAGAGCATCCTGGATGGTGTATCCGGTTCGGGATCCAGTACGCGGTCGAGAACGAGAACGGATGCTAAGACAACGACACTCTCGATGAAGGCAGCGACGGTCGAATAGCGGCTGCTTTGCAGGTCTCCATCATCATCCGGCGCGTGTCACGTCGAAGAGAGAGGTCGCTGTAGTCGTGTCCCGATCGTCGACGTGAGCAACTGACGCTCCCCTCGACGAAGGAGATTCGACATCGCAGGTTGCGAAATATCCATCTCTTCGGCCAACTCGCCGGCCGTGGCCCCTCGGGGACGATCGTAGTAGCCACGAGAGATGGCGAGCAGCAACGCCTCGTATTGCCGGTCAGTTAGTCCGTACCGTGTGTGTTCGTCCGACGACGGGGAATCCTGTGCGATCGAGATGAGTTCGACCGAAAGGCCGTACTCGTCGCAATGGTTCTGCATGTCGTTGAACGCCTCGTAATCCGGAAAGATCTTCTTCTCGTACCAGCCTTCGGGAGTAACGACCGTTGGTTCTACCTGCGTCTTCGCGAGCCGTCCGGGAACGAACACGTCCGAGACGGCATCGTCCAGTTCGATATTTAGCTGATAGACATCTCGGTCGTTTGCGCGCCCGAGTGCGGTCGTCTCTCGCACTTCAGCGAGGGCGGAGAGGTCGTCCTCGGAAACCTCGTCAGCCGGGTCGAGATGGACGACGAAGACCCGAGAGTCCCTCCCGAGGCAGAGCCCATGGACACACTCGATGCGACCGGATGGTAACGATTCGGCGAAACTGACGAACGGGAGCAAGGGTGAACTGACGAGGAACTCCACGGTGACCGTCATATCGTACCGTGAAGCGTCGTTCGGGCATAACCGTTGAGGGACGATCCCGAAACCGTTGTCGTGGTAGTGGTGGCTGTCGGACCGAAAAGCAGCTGAACGCGACCGCTCGACCAGCGTGACCGAACCTACTCCTCACCGGGGTCGTAGGCGTCGGGGTCGTCGGTTCCCTCGTCGGCGTCGATCGGGTCCGGTTCGTCGACGGGTTCGTCGGTCGGGATCCGGACCGGGCCGTCGTCGGGGTCGTCGACCTTGGGGATCTCGATCCGGAGGACTCCGGTGTCGGTGAGTTTGGCGGTGGCTCCGTCGGGGTCGACGGTCACGCCGGCGGGGAGGTCGACGTGGCCGTCGAGGGTCATCCCGCGACCGGGAAAGCGCATCTCGAAGCCCGCGCGGTGTTCGCGGGTGCGGTCGATACGGACGTGTACGGTTCCATCCGCGAACCGGACCTGGACGTCGTCGATGTCGACGTCCGGCGCGTCGAAGACGACGAGGTAGGCGTCGTCGCTTTCGAGCAGGTCGTTCGGCAGCGGGTGGCGCTCCTGGGCGCGGCCCGCGAGGCGGCCCGCACGACCGACGAGCGCGTCGCCGAACGCCTCGATCTCCCGCCTCATAGCTCGATGGCTTCGAGGCAGTCGGTGCCCCCGCAGTACGGACACTGGAAGTCCTCCACGCCCACGTCGTCGGGCATGTCGTAGGTGTAGTGCAGCTCGAACATGTCCATCTCGCAGTCGTCGTCGGTACAGACGACTTCCAGGGTTGCGGGCATGGCCTCCCGTAGGAACGCGCGTCGTATCAACCCCTGGGTTTTCACACATTCGACGCCACTTCTCGTCATGACGAGCTCGTCGGGACGGCGGATCTACGGGGTGGACTTCAGCGGGGCACGGGACGCGGGCAGGAAGGTCTGGATCGCTGGTGGATACGTCGCGGACGACGAACTCGTCGTCGAGGACTGCCGGTCCGCCGCCGACAGGTTCGGGACGACGGACCGAACGGCGGTCTTCGAGGAGTTGCGGGGGTTCGTTCGCGAGCACCCGTACTGTCTCTTCGGCTTCGACTTCCCGTTCGGGCTCCCGAGAGGGGTCGTCGACGGCGACGAGTGGACGACGGTCATCGACGGGTTCGTAGACCGTTTTGCGGACCCGGCCCATCTCCGAGAGACCTGTACCGAGGACGGAGACGGTCACCGGCTCCGCGCGACGGACGCGCTGGCCGGTGCGATGTGTCCGTACAACATCCGTATTCAGTACCAGACGTACTACGGGGTCGCCGCGGTGCTCCACCCGCTGGTGACCGACCACGGGACTCCGGTCTCACCGATGACGAACCCCGAGGCGGATCCGAGAGGGCTCGTCGAGGTGTACCCGGCGGCCACGCTCGCTCGATACGGTCTCCACCGCGACGGCTACAAGGAGGCCACCGAGCGGGCGAGGACGCGCCGAACGCGGAACCTGGAGGGGTTGGTCGAGCGGGCGGACCTGCGGACGGCCGATTCGCTCCGAGAAACGGTGGCAGCGGACGACGAAGGCGACGCGCTCGACAGCATCGTGGCCGCGTGTGCGGCGTTCCGGGCGGCCCGCGAGGGTCCGCTGTCGATGGGGGACCTGTCCGCCCCCGAGGGATTCGACGGTACCGACGAGGCGTATCGGGAGGTGGTCGGCATCGAAGGCCACATCTACGTGTGAGAGGTCCGCCGACGCCGATCAGGCAGCGCGAATCGGGTTCGATCGATATAGCTGCTGATCTCGAGGTTTCGATATCGGGAAACGCTCGAAGGCGACCTACTGGTCGACGGGGGCTTCCATCGTCTCGGTGTTGATGATCAGTTTGTTGTCCGCGTTCACGACCCCGTCGATCGTCCCCGTGATGGCGAGGCTCGATTTCGGCGTCGGGCCGACGGTGATCGAATCACCCTCGTGGAAGTCGCGCACCGAGCCCTGCAGACGGATCTCGGCCCGGCACTTCTCGGGGTGGTGGACGCTCATCAGGTTGATCTCCTGGATGACCTGCTCCTCAATCGGGTTGCCGTTGTGACCGAGCGGAACGGGTTCGGCCTCGTCCATCTCCTCGATGTCGAGCGCGTTGTACGCGTTCGCCGTCGGTTTGTAGCCGCCCTTCGGCCCCGGAACCCCCTCGACCAGCTGGAGAGCCTTCAGGCTCTGCATCTGGTTGCGGATCGTCCCTGGATTCCGGTCGATCTGTTCCGCTATCGTCTCGCCCTTGACCGCGGTCTCGGTGTCCCGATAGAGGTCGACGAGCTCCTGGAGGATCGTCTTCTGGCTCTCGGTGAGTTCGATCGATGTCATACGTATGCCAACGAATCTACAGCGGTTAAATCTGGTGGACGAAACCACGAAAATCCACCACTAGGTGGCGAAACGTACGATTCTCCGTGGACGTGTCCGTTTTCAACGACTATCCGTCGGGCATCGCTCTCGGGTCGGCCCGCGGTGGAGGGAAACGAGGCGGTCATGGCCAGTTTTTTCGTCCGAGCGCCACTGGTCCACGTGTGAGCGAAGCGCGTGACCCCGATGCCGTCTTCGAGGCCCTCTGTAGCAACCACGCCCGCGAGATCCTCGTGGCCGCCGAGGACGAGCCCCGGTCCGCTCAGAGCCTCGCCGAACGGTGTGGGACCTCGCTGCCGACGGTCTATCGCCGGGTCAACGCGCTCGTCGAACAGGACCTCCTCGAAGAGGTCGTCCGCGTCGCCGACGACGGCAACCACTACACGCTCTACGTCTCGAACCTCGAAACGGTTCGGCTCGATATCGAACGAACCGGCTTCAGCGCGACCGTCCGACTCAAACGCGACATCGTCGACCGCTTCGGCGCGTTCTGGCGCGACCTCGGTGACCGCCCCGAGGAGGTCGGCCGAACGCGATGACCCCGGTCACGACCGTCGCGATCATCACGACCGCTTTCGTCCCACTACGCCAGCCGACGGAGTTCTGGACGACCCTCTCGGCCAGCGTGCTGGTCTTCCTCGCCGGCAGTGTGCTCGCGACCATCAGCTATCTGGCCTATCGCCGCGAACGCGACCGGTCGTTCCAGTTCGCGGCGCTCGGCTTCGGGCTCGTGACCGCCGGCAACCTCGTCATCGTGGTCTACCAGGTCGGGGTCAAGGGCTCGTTCCTCTTGGGTGGCCTCGAACTCCTCAGGATACAGACCCTCAGCGGCGTGCTCGTCGTGGTCGGGCTCCTGTCGTTGCTCTACTCGCTGTATCGGTACTGACCGCCGGTCGTCCTCGAATCGGGGTGTCTTCAACGAGTGAAACCACGGCCGGGAGCTTTATTCGATGCGTTCCAACGGCCGGCCACAATGGAACGATTCGGTCGACGACCGCGACGGACGACGCTCGGAGCGGGTCCGCTCGGATCCACCGAGGGAACGACGGCGACCAGGGAGAAGCGATGACCGACGGCCCCAGCCGACGGGCGTACCTCGGCGGGATGGGGGCGCTCCTCGCGGCCGGTCTCGCGGGCTGTTCGAACGCGCTCGGTGATACCGACGGCACCGCCACCGGCAACGAAACGACGACGAACGCGACGGCCACGACGAACACGACGAGCCCGACGACCGCGGCGAACGCCACCCGGTCCGCGAACGGGACGACTAGCCCCTACACGCGTGTCTACCGGGACACCATCCAGTCGGTAGTGCTGATCGACGCGACCACCCCGGCGGGACCCGCCACGGGGTCGGGCTTCGTCTACCGGAACGGCTACGTGGTGACGAACGAACACGTCGTGAGCGAGGCCTCGTCGGTCCGGGTGCGGTTCGCGGAGGGCGGCTGGCGCTCGGCGTCGGTCGTGGGAACCGACGTTTCGAGCGACCTCGCGGTGCTCGAAGTCTCGAACAAACCGGGCTCCGCGACCGCGCTCCCGCTCGTCGAGACGCGACCGCCGATCGGCACCGAGGTGGTGGCGATCGGCAACCCGTACGGCCGCTTCGACGGCTCGGCGTCGGCCGGGATCGTGAGCGGCGTCAATCGTTCGATCCCCGCCCAGAACGGCTACACCATCCCAGACGCGATCCAGACCGACGCGGCGGTGAACCCGGGGAACTCGGGCGGCCCGCTGATGGACCTCGACTCGCGGGTGGTCGGCGTGATCAACTCCGGCGGCGGCGAGAACATCGCCTTCGCGATCTCGGCGGCGCTCGTCGAGCGGGTCGTCCCCGCGCTCATCGAGGACGGGACGTACACCCACGCGTACCTCGGCGTCGCCTCCGCGACGATGACGCCGTCACTCGCCGAGGCCAACGGTCTCGACCGAACCCGCGGCGTCTACGTCGACGCCGTCTCCCGCGACGGCCCGGCCGCCGGCGTTTTCCAGGGGACCGAGGGTCGACAGCAAGTCGAGGGCGGCGCGGTCCCGACGGGCGGTGACGTGATCGTCGGGGTCGGTGGCACCGCGATCGACACCCGCCAGGAACTCTCCTCGTATCTCGCGCTCAACACCTCGCCCGGCGAGACGGTGCCCGTCACCGTCCGCCGGGACGGGAACCGACGGACCCTCGACGTCACCCTCGGGGAACGACCCGAGCGCGAGGGGGCCGGGATCGCAGGGGGCGAACCGACCACACCCGGCGAGACGCCCACCGGCTGACGGACCGGTCGCCTCGCACGCCGCTCGCACAGGTCGGCAGGAGACTCGGGAATCCCTCACGTCGGCCGGATTCGAATCGAACGGCGATACCGTCGAACGGTCGTGAGGACGGATCGTCTCACACTCGCGTCGGTTTCCCGACCGACTCCGTAGTGGCTGTCGCTGCTATCGATACGTTCGTTCCGCGTGCGACCCGTGGTCGCAACGATCTCGTCCATCGCACCCGCGTGGATGAATCAAGGTTGATAAGTCCGAGCCGACAAAACGGAGGCTCAGAAGGGTCTACCTTGTCTCAGTCTACCACCACCGATCTCTCGAGTCTGGCTTCGAGCGCGAGTCTCATGCTCGTCGGCGGGATACTGGGCTCCTCCTCGAAGCTCGTCGAGCGCATCGTCATCACGCGGGTCCTCGACCCGGGAGTCTACGGGGAGGTCGCGCTCGGCCTCTCCGTGCTCGCGCTGAGCACCACGCTCACCGTCCTCGGTCTGAACCAGGGCATCGCCCGGTACATGTCCCGGTTCGACGACGAACGGGACGTGCGCGGGCTGTGGCTGACCGGGCTGGTGCTGGCGGTCGGGGTCTCGCTCGTCTTCACTACCCTCCTCCTCCTCAACGGACGGACGATCGTCGGGCTGATCTACGACACGCCGGACTCACAGGCGCTCCTCAACCTGTTCATCCTCGCGATCCCCTTCAACGTCGGGTTCTACATGGCGGTCGGGGCGATCAGGGGCTTCGAGAACACGATCTATCGGACCTACAGCCAGGACCTCTTCTACAACGGCTTTCGCTTCTTCCTCATCGTCGCGCTGCTGGTCGCCGGCGTCGGCGTGATGGCCGTCGGCTACGCGTACTTGGCCGCCGCGATGGCGACGGTCGTGGTCGCCCACTTCTTCCTGAACCGTCTCCTCCCGCTCCGGGGTGGGGTCAACCTCTACCCCCGCCGGCTCCTCACCTTCTCGATCCCGCTGGTGCTCGCGGCGATGGTCTCGAAGGTCCTCGGCGAGGTCGACACCCTGATGCTCGGGTACTTCAAGACCAACGTCGTCGTGGGGCTCTACGACCCCGCCTACCAGCTCGCCGCCGGCCTGCCGGTGATACTGAGCTCGTTCGGCTTCCTGTATCTCCCGCTGACCTCCCGGCTCGACTCCGAGAAGAGCTACGACGAGATAAACGAGATCTACAAGGTCACGACGAAGTGGCTCTTCATCGCCGGTTTTCCCCTCTACCTACTGTTCGTCTCGTTCCCCTACGACACCGTCTCGCTGGTCTTCGGTACGGAGTACGCCGGCGGGAGCGACGCCCTCTGGCTTCTGGCGACCGGGTTCTTCATCAGCGCGGCTGTCGGTCGGGCCCAGGACACCCTCGCGGCGATCGGCTATACGCGGATCATCCTCGCGGTCAACACCGTCGCCGCCGTCCTCAACATCGTGCTCAACGCCGTCCTGATACCCGCGTTCGGGCTGATGGGTGCCGCGACGGCGACGGCCATCTCGTTCGTCGCCCTCAACGTCATCGCGTTCGTCGTGCTCTGGTACACCCACGGCATCACACCGTTCTCGAAGTGGACGGTACGGACCTACGTGCTCCTCCCGGGCATCCTGATCCCGGCGATGGTGTTCGTCTCGCAGTATCTCACGCTGACCATCGTCGTCTTCCCGGTGGTGGTCGTCGCGTGCGTCGTCTCGACGGTCGTCGTCGCGGCGCTCACGGGCTGTCTCCAGGCCGAGGACACGATCCCGCTCGAACTGGTCGAGGACAAGCTCCCGGTAACGATCCCGTTCGTCCGACGATACATCCCCGAGGGGAACGACGAAGGGGAGTCGGATCTCACCGCCCAGTTGGACGACTCGGAGTGAACCGTCCCCGGACGGCCTCGATGGTTACCGAACCCGACCGCGTCTCAGCAACGATGATTACCCGGGCCCGCGTTGGGTCACTCGATGGACGACCCAGTGACCGGTGAGCGCCGGTTCGAACGGAGCCACCGACGCCGACCGACCCACGAATGAGCGACGCGTATCGGATCCGACCGTACGAACCGAGCGACGAGGACCGTGTTCGCGCCCTCTACGAAACCGTGAGCGGTCACGGGCCGGACCCGGAGTGGTTCGAGTGGAAGTTCGCCCGGAGCCCCTTCGCCGAGGACGTCCCGATGTTCGTCGCCGAACACGGAGACGACATCGTCGGGATCCGACCGTACCAAGTCGTTCCCCTGTCCGCGGGTGGGACGGCGCTCCGAGCCGGCTACTTCCAGAACATGATGTTGCATCCGGCACATCGCGGCGAAGGGCTGTTCACCCGACTGAACCGGCGGACGATCGACCACCTCGACGGGCGCGTCTCGCTCCTGTTCTGCCTGACGAACGCGAACTCGCGACCGATCTACGCCCACTGGGGCTGGCACGACGTGACGACCGCACGGATGTACTATCGCGTCCAGAACCCCGCCGCCCCGCTCTCGGTGTTCCGCGACGACCGGGTCACGCGAGCCGTCGGACGGATCGGACGCGGTCTCGCCCGCGGCTACCTCGCCGCCTGTGACCGGCTCGTCCGGCGTGATCCCGACGTCCGAATCGAGCACGAGTCGGGGGTCCCCGCCGCGGCGTTGGCTTCGCTGTATCGCCGTCACGTCCCCGACGCACTCCACGTCGGCGGCGACGAGCCCTACTACGAGTGGCGATACGACAGCCCTCGGTGGTCGACGGCGACCCACCTCGCGACGCGCGCCGGCGACCCCGTCGGTGCCATCGTCACCCGGACGCGGACGGCCTTCGGGACGAGGATAACCCACATCGCGGACGTGCTCCCCATGACCGGCATCGAGGAACCCACGCTCGGAGCCCTGCTGACACGGGCACTCGGCCAGCACCGAGACAGTGACGTCGTCGTTGCGACGGAGACGAGCCTTCCCCGCACCCTGCTCCTGAAAAGCGGCTTCGTCCCGGACGACGTCCCGCTGCTGCGCCGGTTTCGCACCGGCTACGTGTTGTTCGTGACGGCGCTCGACGACACGACCGTCGGGTTCGAGACCGCGGACGACTGGGCCCTGCCGCTCGCCGTGCGGGATACGAGCTGACCGGTTTCGGTCCTCAGTCGAGGTGGCGCTGGAACCAGCACTCGAGCGTCGTGATCGCCGCGAGCGAGGTCGTCATGTGGTTGGCCTCCCCGCGGAGGTGTTCGCGTCGGAGCCGGCGGATCTCGTCGGCGTCGAACCACGGCCGATCGCAGGCCCCGCGGAGGAGGTCGTCGATGCGCTCGCGCAACCCCTCGTGCTCGCGGTACCAGATGTCGGGTTCGTGGGCCCCGCCGTAGGCGACCTTCGAGCGGAGTCGGGCGGTACCGGTCTTGACGACGAAACCCGCGAGATGGGCCAAAAAGGGTCGACGTGGGCCGAGCCCCGTCCGTTCGTAGGGGATCCGGTCCAGCCCGTTGTCGAGTTCGCGCGCCAGCTCGTGCTTCGGTCGCGTCATCCCGTACGGGATCGAGCCACCGGTGAGCGGGAACGTCCCCATCCGGTACGCCTGTGGCAGCGCCGCGGTGTGTTCGAGGAAGTCCTTGTTGACGAACGGTACGCGCGTCCCGGCCTGGCTCCGTGGCACCGTGTTGCTCGCGAGGGTCATCCGCGAGTAGTAGTTGGTATAGTGGACGTCGAGCATCCGCCCCCGCTGTGTCGTCTCGTCGCTCTCGGCGACCGTCTCCTTGAAGGTCCGGAGCGGGTCGGCGTCGATGGCCAGGAGGGACTGGACGGTGTCGGTATCGACCATCTGCTCGCTTCGGACCAGCCCCTCGACCGCCGAGTCGTGCTCGACGAAGTTGTATCGGCGGGGATGCTGGCCGATCAGCTCGCCCTGTCCCGACGCTTCGAGGAGGACGTTCGCCGGTTCGCCATCGAGGTTGAATATCGTCGAGAGGTTGAGCAGCGACGACCACCGGAGCATGCCGTCGGTGAGGTCGACGCTCGTCTCGAAGACGTCGAGGAAGCGATCGGGCGTCATCACGAGCTCCTCGACCTCGACGCCGAGCTGTGCGGCCACCCGTCGGGCGATCGCCGGATTGCCGCCACCTCGCGGGTTCGCGTCGTAGGTGTAGGCGACGAGCGAATCGAACGTGCGACCGGCGTTCCGAGCCAACCCGTCCGCCAGCGTTCGGCTGTCGAGCCCGCCGGAGAGCCACAGTCCGGCGGTGTCGCCGAAGGTCGAGGAGGCCTCGTCGACCGCCTCTCGATACCGGGTCTTCAGCTCGGGGATGTACCCTCGGCGCGGCGCGCTCTCGAAGTCGGGCTTCCAGTAGCGTTCGGTTCGCACCTCCCCCTCGGAGTACTCGAGTACCGTCGCCGGTGGCAGTGCCTTCACCTCGTCGACGAGCGTTCGGTCCCCCCAGAGGTTCCCCAGAAGGAGCATGTCGCTCACCGCCTGCTCGTCGACGATCGGGTCGTCGAGCTCGGGTAGGAGCGTACTGAGCGAGGAGCCGAACAGCGCCCGGTCCTCGACGTAGTAACACGGTCGCGTACCGAGCTTGTCGGTCGCGACCAGCACCCGGTCGGTCTCACCCCGGGTGTCGAGACAGACGACGGCGAACGACCCATCGAGGTCGGCGAGCGTCGCCGGGGCATCGAGCAGCCGGTCGAACACCTCGGCCGGTCGGTCGTGGTCGGGTATCCCGCCGTAGACGATACCCATGCGGCCGTCGCCCTGCCACGTGGTGTGGCCGAGCGGGTCGCGGTCCCCGTGGTGAGCGAACCCGATACCGTGGGTTCCGCCCTCGAAGAACTCGTGTTCGTACCAGGGTTCGTGGTACATCCCGTCGGCCAGTTGCTGGAGCGGTCGTCCGGTGACCGCCCCACCGACGAACCCGGTCATGGCGACCCCCGCGGCCCCGTTCTACTGTTCGTCTCTGATGTCATTCTCAATAGGAGTGTCGGGGGATAGCATTCGTCCCCACAGTGAACGTCGGCGTATCGGGCGTCCCTGGTATGTTCGTCATGTCTTGCGTCGTCGTGGCTATACGCCGAAAAAGATATCGAAGTGATACGAACGAACGCGACCGGCCGATATCGGCGACGCAGAGCGCGTCGAATCGGTCCGCGGCGAAAGAAACGGCGTTCGCCACTCACGAGACGGATCTCAGAACCGGAACTCGCCGATGGTCTCGCCGGCCGACCGGATAGCGACCCGACCGGCCACGGCCGCGAGCACTACCGTGGCCACCAACCCACCCAGCGTGACCGCCGTCCGGGGGACCCCAACTGTGTCGCCCGCCCACGCCGCGACGACCGGAACGCCCATCACGAGCCCCGGGAGCGAGACGGCCAGCAGCACCAACGAGTAGACGAGGAAGGCCGACAGGCTCGGCACGACGGCCTTCCGGCTCCGGCTGATCCGCGTGCGCTCGAACTTCGGATACGCCGTCCCGACGCCGGCACCGACCGCACAGGCACCGGCACACAGGACGACGCCGAGCAGGCCGACCGCGACCGAGCCGACGACGTCGAGGGGGCTCAGTATCCCGAGCCCCGTCGCGACGAGCGCGGTCACCGGTGCCCCCACGACCAGCCCGGCCAGCATCAGTCCGGAGAGCACCTGTTCGCCCGAGACCGGCGTCGTGAGCGTGACTGGCAACACCGCCCCCTCGTCGCCGAGCGGGTTGAGCGTGAACGACGCACCCGTCGCCCACGCCCCGTAGATGGCGACCGCCGCCGGCAACACCGGCGCGACCGTCCCCGATTCGATGCTTCGGCGGATCGGGTCGACGAGGAAGAAGACCGGGATGACCGCGTACTGGAGCTTCATCGGCGCTCGATAGGCCCGCCGCCAGCTCTTCTGGGCCACCCGAAGCGTCGGTCGCGGGACGCGCTCGCCGAACAGCCGGTCCGAGACCCCCGTCGCGAGCACGTCGGTCTCGGCGGTCGGTACCGACGAAGCGGTCGTTTCAGCGGAACCGCTTTCGGAGGTATTCGAGGTCGCCGAGGACCGTCCGCCCAGTATCGAACCCCCGCCGTGGCCGGGCTGCACGGAGTCGTTGTACCAGAGCCCACGGTCGAGCCGGACGACGACCCACGTCAGCAGCGGCACGGCGACCACCAGTGTCACCGCGGCCACCGCCGGTCGCACGACCCCGATGGCCGGGTCGGGGGTACCGAACAGCGCGAGGTCGGTGATCCAACCGAGCGGCGTTCGCTGGACCACGCCGAACGCTTGCCCGAGGATGCTGTTCAGGCCGTCGCTCCACAGCATCGCCAGGTAGGCGAGAAAGAGCGCGATGCTCAACACCGTCTTGAGCCGTGCAACTATCGCGAAGCGGGAAACGAGGGTCTTGATGACCAGCCCTAGCACGAACCCGAGGACGACGCCGAGCGCGAGCGCGGCGAGCAGCACGACCGGGGCGACGACGACGCTCGCCGGTGTGCCCGCGCCGAGGGCGAACAGGAGCCCCGCCACCACGAGCGGGAGCACGGCGATCCCGGCGACGACCGCGTAGTCGGCGAGGAGCAGCCCGACCGCCGCCGCGGCGGGCGAGGTGGCCGTCAGTATCCCCGCGGGCGCATCGAGCGCGTTCTGGTTCTGTACCGTTCGAACCCCCGTGATGAAGACGACGTAGCCACAGACGCCGAGAACGATGCCGCGGGCGATCGGGAGCGCGTCGGCGAATCCCTCGGTGCCGACCATCGTCCCGAACGAGTAGGCCCCGCCCAGGAACACCAGGACGAACACCAGCCCGAAGAGAGCGCCGAAGGCCCAGACGACGAGCATCCGGTCGTTCTCGCCGAGCGTTCGACGGCGGCGGCGGAGCTCGGTCCGGACGACCAGTCGGGCGTCGTCGAGAACGTGCCCAAGGCCATCGGGCGAGCTCATTCGGCCGGGCCGGCCTCCCGTTCGACGGGCCGTTCCGCGGTGAGTTCGAGGAAGACGTCTTCGAGGGAGCTCCCGGCACCGGTTTCGACGCGGTCCTTGAGACGGTCGGGCGCGCCCTCGGCGACCATCGTGCCGTCGAAGAGCACGCCGACCGTGTCCGCGAGCTCCTCGACGACCGGGAGGATGTGCGTCGAGAGGAACACGGTCGAGTCCCCGGCGGCGACCTCGGCGATGATCTCCCGGACGGTCCGGGCGGCCCGGGGATCGAGCCCGGAGGTGGGTTCGTCGAGGAAGACGACCGACGGCTCGTGGAGCAGCGCCTGGATGATGCCGGTCTTCTGTTTCATCCCCTTCGAGTAGGTCGCGATCCGGTCGTCGGCGGCCCCGGTGAGGTCGAAGCGGTCGAGGAGCGTCCCGATACGCTCGGCGGCCCGCTCGGTCGCCATGTCGCGCAGCCCGGCGATGTAGGTGAGCTGTTCGCGGCCCGTGAGCTCGTCGTACAACGGCGGTTCCTCGGGGAGGTAGCCGATGTGCGGGGTCACCTTCGAGCGATCCTCGACGGAGTGGCCCATGATCCGCGCCGACCCGGCCGAGGGGCGGGTGAGCGTGGTGAGCATCCGGATCGTCGAGGTCTTGCCCGCGCCGTTCGGCCCGAGAAACCCGTAGATCGTCCCGCGGTCGATCGAGAACTGGAGGTCGTGGACGGCCCGCGTCCCCCCGTACCGCTTTTCGAGGCCGTCGGCTTCGATGGCGAGCGGTTCGGTCATGCGCCGATCGACCGACCGCGACCTGATAAATCCTGATACCAGTTCCCGCTGATTTAACCGGGCGACGGTCGGTGACGATCTCGTTCCTGGCCCACCCGATCCGTTCCATCCCGACACGCCTACCCGTCTCAGAAGGGTACTGTCAGTGTGTCTGAAACAGGGCGTTCGGTACGGTCCCTCTGGAATCGATATCGGTCGATACCGGTCGTGTATCGTCTCGCGGTCTCGTTCGTGCTCGGCGTCGTCGTCGCCTTCGGCGTTGGCGAACCGGCGACGGTGCTCGCCCCCGTCGGCGACCTCTTCCTCCGGCTGCTCCAGATGATCGTGGTTCCGGTCGTCGTCTTCAGCCTCCTCGTCGGCGTTCGACAGCTCTCGCCAACGCAGATGGGGCGCGTCGGGGGCAGCGTCGTGGGGCTCTACGCGGTGACGACGACCGTCGCCGGCGTCATCGGGCTCACGGTGGCGAACCTCCTCGATCCGGGGACCGGCCTCGCCTTCACCGGGGGCGAAGCACAGTCGGCGCAGGTCCCGAGCCTTCAGGAACTCGTTCTCGGGATCGTCCCCGAGAACCCCTTGAACGCCCTCGCGGAGGGGAACCTCCTCCCGATCATCTTCTTCACGATCGTCTTCGGGATCGCGCTGGCGATCGCCCGCGACACGGCCACCGACGAGTCGGTGCGCCGTGGGGCCGAGACCTTCTTCTCGCTGGCCGAGGCCGGTATGGAGGCCCTGTTCACCATCGTCTGGGGTGTGATGGAGTTCGGCGTCGTCGGGGTCTTCGCGCTCGTCGCCGCCGAACTCGCTGGAGAGGACGTCGGCGCGGTCCTCGCGCTGGCGTCGCTTGTCGGGGTCGTCGCCCTCGGCGTGGTCGTCCACATCGGGGTCACGTACCTCGGCGGCATCGTCGGTGGGCTCCTCGGGAAGTCACCCGTCGCGTTCCTCCACGGGGCGAAGAACGCCATGGTGATGGCGTTCAGCACCCGGTCGTCGAGCGCGACGCTGCCGGTCACGATGCGCGACGCCGAGGAGAACCTCCGGATCGACGAGAGCGTCTACGGCTTCTCGCTGCCGTTCGGTTCGACCGCCAACATGGACGGGGCGGCGATCCGACAGACCGTGACGGTGGTGTTCGCCGCGAACGTGGTGGGACAGCCGCTCGACCTCGGGACCCAGGTCTCGGTGCTCCTCGTAACGGTCCTGATCAGCATCGGCACCGCCGGGGTTCCCGGCGCGGGGCTGATCATGCTCACCGTGATCCTCCAGCAGGCGAGCCTCCCGCTGACCGTCGTCGGCTTCGTCGCCGCCGTCGACCCACTTCTGGGTCGGATCGCGACGATGAACAACGTGACCGGCGACCTCGCGGTCTCGGCGCTCGCCGCGAAGTGGAACCGGGCGATCGACTTCGGGAGCGGAACCTGGGTCGATGGCGGAACGAGCACGGCGGCGGATTCGGTCGCCGACGACTGACGAACCCGTTCTTCTCACGAAGCCGAGTCTCCGCCAGTGTGTCGAACGGTGACGGATCCCCGCGGGGCGGAACGGTCGAAATCCCCAAATCGCCGGCGGTCCGCGTGCCGGGATGGATCGCACGACGGACTGGTACGGAATAGCGTCGACGACGGCGGGCGACTACCGGCTCACCGAGACCCTGAACGGCGTCCCGAGCAACGCGTACCTCCTGACCGACGGCGAGGAGCGGTTGGTCGTCGATTCGGGGTTCGGCGTCGGCGACCTCCGGAGTACGTGCGGCGAACTCGCGGGCGATACCGACCGATTGCTGCTCACCCACACCCATTGGGACCACATCGGGGCCGGACATCGGTTCGACCGGGCGCACGTCCACCCGACCGAGTCCGCCGAGGGCGAGGTTCGGATCGATTCGCTCTCGGAGGAGTTCGTTGGCCGTCCGAAACGGTTCGTCGAGGAACACCTGGAAGCCGGCGGCTCGCTCCCGGACGCGGTCGACCCCGAGACGTTCGACGTGCCGCCGGTCACGGGCGTCGAGCCGGTCGAGGCCGGGGACGTGATCGAGCTCGGGGACCGACGGCTCGAACTCGTCGACCTCGCGGGCCACTCACCGGGCCAGCTCGGCGTCCTCGACCGCGACCGCGGCCGGCTCTACGGCGGCGACCTCGTCCACGGCGACCGAAACCTCTACGTCCACTTTCGGGACTGCGATGTTCGGGAGTACATCGAGAGCTTCGAACGGACCATCGAGCTTCGGGAGGCGAACGTCTTCTCGACGCTACTGACAGGCCACAACCCGCCGATAGCGGACGAGGAGCTCTCGCTCCTCGATACGCTCCGCGACCACCTCGAATCGATCGTCAACGGCGAGCGAACCCCCGAGACCATCGAGACGGCGTGGGGCGAGAAACACCGCTACCGGATCGAGGGGACCGAGATATTGACTAAATCCTCCGTGTAGCCGACGAAGGGAACGAGAGAGCGGTGTCGCGACAACGATACCCAGAAAGCGAAATCGATGGTGTAGAAACCAGGGTCTACGAAGAAACCTTTAGGTCCCGACTAGTTCGAATACAACCATGCAACGAGCGGAGCAACGGGGGGACGCGGCGGAACGGTCGCGATCGACCCGTGAGACCGTCCTTCGTATCGACGGCCTCGAAAAGACCTACGGTGAGGGCGACGGGGCGGTGACGGCCGCCGACGGCGTCTCCTTCGATGTCGAACGCGGCGAGGTCGTCGGTGTGCTCGGGCCGAACGGCGCGGGCAAGACCACGACCATCAAGTCCATCCTCGGTCTCATCGTCCCCTCGGCGGGTCGGATCGAGGTCTGTGGACTGGACGCGAGCGAACACCCCCGCGCGGCCTACGGTCACGTCAGCGCGATGCTGGAGGGTGCACGGAACGTCTACTGGCGGCTCACCGTTCGCGAGAACCTCTCCTTCTTCGCCGCACTCGGTGGGCAAGGGGGTGAAGCGACGCGGGAGCGCCGGGAGCGCCTGCTCGAACAGTTCGGTCTCTCGGGGATGGCCGACGAGCCCGTCAACGAACTTTCGCGCGGGCAGAAACAGAAGGTCTCGCTCGCCTGTACGCTCGCACGAGGGACGGACGTCGTCTTCCTCGACGAACCGACCCTCGGGCTCGACGTCGAGGCCTCGCTCGAACTCCGCCACGAGCTCCGTCGGCTGGCCGACGAGGACGACGTGACGGTGGTGCTCTCCAGCCACGACATGGCCGTCGTCGAGGAGCTCTGTGACCGCGTCGTCATCCTCTCGAACGGTCGTGTGATCGCCGACGACACCGTGACCGACCTCGTGGACCTCTTCGAGACCCAGGCCTATCGGATCGAGACCGACGGACCGGTCGAGGACCGGACACGCGGGATGCTCGACGAACGCTTCGACGCGACGGGGTGGGAGACTCGCGGCAACCGGACCAGCTTCGAGGTGACGCTGACCGACGACGAGTCGCTCTACGACGTCCTCGACGTGCTTCGGGAGACGGGCAGCAGGGTCGCGGACATCGACAGCCAAGACCCGGATCTCGAAGACGTCTTCCTCGAAGTCACCGACCGTGCCGTCGAGAGCACGGGAGCCGAGCGGTGAGCGGCCTCGGTGCCGAGGGCAACGAGCGGATCGACCCCGGCTTTCGGGACTACCTCCGGTTCTTCGTCGCCTCGCTGCGAAAGACGATCATCCTGCTCGTTCGCTACCCGGTGAACACGCTCTCGCAGTTCGGAACGATACTGCTCTTCTTCGTCATCCTCTTTTATACCGGCCGCGCGCTCGCGCCGGCCGCGATGAGCGACTCGCTCTCGGGGCTGATCGTCGGCTATCTACTCTGGACCCTCTCGCTGACGGCGTACTCGGGGCTCTCCTGGGCCGTCACCCGTGAAGCGCAGTGGGGGACGCTCGAACAGCTGTTCATGTCGCCGCTCGGCTTCGGTGCCGTGATGGTGATCAAGACGGTCGTCAACCTGTGTGAGTCGCTGCTCTGGGGGGTGGTGACGCTCGCCGTAATGCTGTTCGTAACCGGGCGGACGCTGGCGCTCGACCCGCTGACCGTGGTCCCTATCGCCGCCCTCGCCGTCGCGCCGGCGGTCGGCGTCGGGTTCGTCTTCGGGGGGCTCGCGATCCGGTTCAAACGGATCGAGAACGCGTTTCAACTCGTCCAGTTCGTCTTCATCGGGCTGATCGCCGCGCCGGTCGACCAGTATCCGTTGCTCAAGTGGCTCCCGCTCGCCGAGGGCAGCCACCTGCTCACACGCGCGATGGCGGACGGGGTTTCGGTCGTCGCGATGAACCCGACCGACCTCGGTATCCTCCTCGCGACGGCGGTCGGCTACCTCCTGGTCGGGTACGTCGTTCTCCAGTACTGCCAGCGATGGGCGCGCCGCGAGGGCGTCATGGCTCACTACTGAACCCACTCGTCCTCACAGGACATCACCCGGCCGTCCGATCGACCACCGTAATCGGGTTCCTTTCCCGTCGCCGACGACATCTATCGATCGATGGACGCCTACGAAGTCCGCGAGACCGACCCCGACTACGACGGGGTGACCAGAACGGAGCGCGACCGACCGACGCCGGCGGACGACGAGGTACTGATCCGGCTGCGGGCCGCCTCGCTCAACTACCGCGACCTCGCGATCGCGAACAGCGAGCTCGAATACCCCGGCGCGTCCCTCCCGGTCGTCCCGCTCTCGGACGGGGCCGGGGACGTGGTCGAGGTCGGGACCGCCGTCGAACGCCTCGCCGAGGGCGACCGGGTCGCGACCCCGTTCGCCCCGAACTGGGTCGACGGGCCGGGGACCGCCGAGAAGCTCGCGACGAGCACCGGCGGGAACGTCGACGGCGCGCTCGCGCAGTACGCCACCTTCCCCGCGGAGAGCGTGCCTCGCCTCCCCGATCACTTCTCGTACGAGGAGGGGGCGACCCTCTCCTGCGCGGGGCTCACGGCGTGGCGCGCGCTCGTCGAGGACGGCGGCCTCAGCGCCGACGAGACCGTCCTCGCGCTCGGAACGGGCGGCGTCTCGACGTTCGCGCTCCAGTTCGCCGAGATGCACGGCGCGCGCTCGGTCGTCACCTCCTCCAGCGACGAGAAGCTCGACCGGGCCCGCGAGCTGGGTGCCTGGGAGACCATCAACTACGAGGAGACGCCCGACTGGCACGAGACGGTCATGGAACGCACCGACGGCGAGGGCGTCGACCACGTCGTCGAGGTCGGTGGCCAGGGCACGCTCGAACGCTCGCTCGGGGCGGTGGGTATCAACGGCCACGTCCACCTCATCGGGGTTCTGACGGGTCAACAGGGCGAGATCGACCCGTCGCCGGTCCTCGGGAAGGCCGTCACGCTCGAAGGGGTCTTCGGGGTCGGCAGTCGGGCGATGTTCGACCGGATGAACCGCGCGCTCGAAACGACCGGCACGACGCCCGTCGTCGACCGCGTCTTCGAGTTCGACGCGGCGCGTGACGCCTACCGATATCTGGAGAGCGGCGACCACCAAGGGAAGGTCGTCGTCGACATCGAGTAGACGCGAGTAGAACCGCGTGCAAAAGCACTGAGGGAGGCGACAACCACAAAACATCTCGCTTCATAGGCCCGCGACGAGATGGGTTACAAGAGACAACCCGAAAGCGGCTCTCCGGATTCACGTCCGGCGGCTGAGACGGGACCATTCCTCGACCGACGATGAGTGGCGTCACGCTGACCGATGAAACCCTTGTCGTCGATCGAGACCCAAACCGGCTTGACGAGCTAGCGATCGCGTTCTCACGACTTCTCGAACGGTTCGACATTGGCCACGTTTTCGTTGCTGGCTATGTCGCGATTCTCTCCGGGCGAGCACGGGCAACGCAGAATATCGATGTGCTCGTCGAATCGCTGACTGAACAACAGGTCGACGACCTCACGGCGGCGCTCGATGCGGAAGGATTCTGGGGTCCCGCGATGCCACTCGCGTCCGCGTACGAAATGCTCTCGAACGGCGATAACATCTGGGTTGCACCGGAAGACCAGATGACTCCGCACTTGGAAGTGAAGTTCGTCGGCGATGAGTTCGACCGAGCGTCGTTACGGACCGCTATCACGGCGCAGGTCGGTGAAGAGACGATCCCGATCGGGCCGCTGGAACTACAGATCGCGTACAAGCTCTATCTGGGGGCGCAGAAGGACGTCGAGGACGCGGTGCACCTGTACACGCTCTTCGAGCCAAACCTTAGTACCCAGCGGCTCGAACAGTGGGCCAAGCGACTCGATATCGAGGACAAATATGACCGACTCAGACGTGCATGAAACACTCACCACGAAGCACGAAGCGAACCGCGAACGGCGCATAGAAGCGATCAAACAGTGGGTACGATACATCGAACGCGAGCCACCGGACGTCTGGGGCCCACAACAGAACGCGCTGGTCGACGACCAGCTCGAAGCCGCACGAGCGACGAACACGTCCTCGGAGCATCAACGGCACGTTCGGAGTGTCGCCGAGGACATCGTCACCGACGACGACGCCGTGCAGTAGGTCGAGACAACCGATTCGACCGGGTGCCCCGATTCCGAGTCGGTGATTCCCCGAACCCACTCGGAACGGTTCGATCGGTGAATTTCGTCGAGATTGTGGACTCTCCTTCGGTAGAGACGAGAACAAATGACTGGCGAACGGACCGACGCCGTTACGGGTCGGGAACCGGGGATTCGTTGGTTCGGCCCGCCTCCAGCAGTCGCGCCTCTTCGTCCCCGCTGAGCGGTTCGTACGCGGTCGCCGCATCGAGGATCGCCGGGACGAGCTGGGGGTCGCCCGCGCTCGGGATGCTGGTCATTCCCTGCGAGAGGGCGTATCGCAGACAGTCGACGAGGTCCTCTTTCTCGTCGTAGGGTTCGTACCACGTGGCGTAGGGGCGGTCGTCTTCGGGGAGGTCCTCCGGCCACGGCTGTTTCGCGAATCCCTTGATACAGAGGGTCCCGAGGCCGCGCTCGTGGGCGAGGTCGAGCACCGAGCGGTAGTCGTACTCGGGGCCGGCCTTCGAATCGAGGGTGTAGTTGAACGGGAACATCACCGATTCGAGTTCGGGGATCCGCTTGATCGCCGTGCGGATGAGGCTCGGGTCGCCGTGGCTCGTCAGCCCGATGTGGTCGATCAACCCCGCCTCCTTTGCGTCCACGAACGCCTGCAGCGCGCCCGGGTCGTGCTCGCCCTGGGACATCTCGGGGTGGTAGTCGCCCGTGATGGTGTCGAGTTCGTCGTACCGAGTCACCGCGTGGAACTGATAGAGGTCGATCGAGTCGGTGCCGAGCCGGTCGAGGGACCGCTGGAGTTCACCCCACGCGCCGTAGTAGGTTCGCTCCTGAGTCTTGCAACCGAGGAAGACCTCATCGCGGTGCTCGGCGAGCTTCGGGGCCAGTTTGAGCTCGGCGTCGCCGTAGGTCGGCGCGACGTCGAAGTGGTTGACGCCCGCGTCGAGAACGTCCTCGACCATCCGGTCGGCGTCGTCCTGATCGAGGAAGTCCAACGCGATGGTACCGAAGGTGAGGACCGAACTGTCGTGGCCGATGTCGCCGAGCGGGCGGGTCTCCATTCGTCCCACGACGACGGGCGGGGGTAAATACCATGCCGATAGTTTCGACCTCACCGCTGGTCGTAAAATCACGTACCACGAACGGCTTTACCCGCTCACCGTGAAGACCACGCGTGGACCCCATCACGATCGCGGACACCGAGGTCCCGGCGCTCGGGTTCGGGACGGCAGGCATGGACACCGACGAGGAACGATACGACGCCATCTCGGCCGCGCTCGACGCCGGCTATCGCCATATCGATACGGCACAGATGTACGACAGCGAGTCCGCGGTCGGGGCGGCGATCGCCGACTCGGGGATCGACCGCGAGGAGCTGTTCGTCACCACGAAGTTGGACGGCGGCAACCGCGACCACGAGTCGGTCGTCGACTCGACATACGAGAGCCTCACCCGGCTCGACACCGACTACGTCGACCTCCTGTTGATCCACATGCCCGACCAGGAGCCCTCACACGAGGAGACTCTCGACGCGATGAACGAACTCGTCGCCGAGGACGTCGTGAAACACATCGGCGTGTCGAACTTCTCCGTCGAGGAGACGAAGAACGCGATCGAACACTCCTCGGCACCGATCCTCACCAACCAGGTCGAGTACAACCTCGCCGAGCGCCAGGACGACCTCCTCTCGTTCTGTCTCGACGAGGAGGTCATGCTCACCGCCTACAGCCCGATCAAGCTCGGGGACCGACTCGAAGACGACGTCGTCCAGGGGATCGCCGATACACACGGGAAGACACCCCGACAGGTCGCGATCCGCTGGCTGCTCCAGCAGCCCTCCGTGTCGACGATCCCGCGGTCGTCGAACCCGGAACACGTCCGCGAGAATTACGACGTCTTCGACTTCGAACTCACCGACGAGGAGATGCGGCGGCTGTTCGCCACGGAGGGCGACCTCGACGACGCGCTCGCTTCGAAGCTCGGTCTCTGAGGGAACTTCCCCGTTCGACCTCCATCCAGACCGTCGAAGTTCTACCGACGGCACCGGTCTCGCGGGTCGACCCCATCCTTGAAGTCGCCGTCCGCTATACCACGCGTAATGGCAACGAGATACGGTCGACTGGTCCGCGAGCCCGAGACCGGCGAGCGGCTTCAGGAATGGGAGACGCTCGAACCGAACGAACTCCGCATCCCCGGCGACGTCGCCGAGAAGCTGGTCGAGGCGCTCGGGGTCGACTTCGCCGGGTCGTTCAACCTGTTCTACCTGCTGAGAAAACACCACTGGACCGTCGAGGGTGCCGAACACGAGGAGGTGAGCGAGTTCCTCGAAGCCGCCTACAAACGCGCCCGCGACATCAACGACGACCTTGCCGAACGGATCGTCGAACTCGGCGGCATCCCGCCGAACACGCCGCCGACGATCCAGGCGCGCGCCGGGGTCCACCTCGAAGCCGAGAACCTCTACGACGTGCGCACCTCGCTCGAAGGGGACCTCGACGGCTACGCGGTGCTGGTCGTGAGCCTCCGCGAACACATCGGGCTGGCGGAGGAGCTCGGCGACCCCGACACGGCGGAGCGCCTCCGCGAACACCTCGAAGTCCTCGAGGACGACGCCCAGACCGTCGAGGAGTTCCTCGAGGACGACACCCTCGTCCGCGCCGAGGAGGTGCGCTGACCGTGGCGAGCGCGCCCCACCTCCGCAGCCCCGACCCGGTCCATCTCCGTCAGGAGTGGGGGACGGTCACCGACAACGCCCTCGGGATCGAACGGGAAGCGGCCGAACAGGTGGTCGAGGCCCTCAATCGTGACGTCTCGGGACTCTACCTCCTGTTCAACCAGGTCCGCAAACACAAGTGGTGCGTCGAGGGGCCCGAGTTCGAACTCCTGAAGGCGTTCCTCGCGGACGCCGCCGACCGGCTCTCGACGATCACCGACGAGGTCGCGGTCCGGGTTCACGCGCTCGGCGGCGTTCCCGTCTGTGGGCCGATGGGTATCCGCCAGTACGCGCCGATGGACATCGAGGCCGCCCACCGGTACGACGTCCGATCGTCGCTCGCCCGCGACCTCGACGGCTACGCGACGCTCGTCGTGGGGATGCGAGAGCACATCGAGCTGGCCGAGCGGCTGGGCGATACGGGAACGGGCGAGATCCTCCGGCGACACCTCCCGACCCTGGAGGACGACGGTGACACGCTCGCGAAGTGCCTCGCCGGCGACACGCTCGTTCGGAGCGACGTGCTGGCCTCTCGACGGTAGAACGCCTTCGAGACCCCTGCACGCCCGGAGAACGGGACGACGGGCGAGTGCGAAACGGTGCAGTACGCTTCCTCATTGCCTACGGTTAAGCGTCCGCGGAACGAGTATCGAACACGACCACAGTCAGTGATGCTCGAGAGACTACGACGCTGGTTCAGGGACGAACCACGGGTTCGGACGATCGACCTCCCGACGGACGCCACGGGACCAGCCGACGACGAACGGGTCCGCACCGTCCCCGACGAAGTGACGACGACGCTCGGGAAGGCGGGGTGGAGCGTGTGCGACATCGAACCGACCGACCCCCTGCTGGCGGCCTCCGACGAGGGAGTGAGCGAGGCCTACACGGTGACCATCGAACGCCACCGGACGATCGCCGACCGCGACGAGGGTCCCGTCAGTCCCCGAGAGGGGCCGGGAAGCGACTAGCTCGACACGACCGGTGCGTTCCGTTCCCGGTGACACGACCGTGACTCCGTTCGAGTAGCGACGGGTGGCGGAACGGCACCGCTTCGCCGAGGACGTCCGAGGTGATCTGTGGGACCCGTTCGTCGAGGCAGGGTTCCATAGTCGAGCGAAGGGAGGCCGTCAGGACTCGGCGTCGTGCCCGGTGAGGTCCGTCTTCAGGGTCTCCCAGCAGTCGCGGCAGACCTGGTACCGGCGGTGTCCCGTCGACGTCTCCGGAGCCGTCGTCTCGGACCCGGCGACCGACCGGGTGTCGTCGCGGGCTTTGAGGGTGACCTTGTGCCGGGGTCGCTCCTCGGGGAGGGGTGCCCCACAGAGTGGACAGTCGCTCATCGCTCGTTCCCGGCGGTCCCCGAAAAGGCGTGGCACGTGCTATCGCAACGTTCCCGCCGGGTACGGAGCTGCCACTCGAACTCCATTTTACACCGACTACTATCTACCGACAAAAATAACTCTTGCTCCCCAGGCAAACTCGACCGGTCGACGACCGGAACGCGATGGCGACGGCCCGGCCAGCGACCGACCCCGCCCCGGCGTGACGGGTCGGGCCGTTCACGCCGGTGGGGACGCGTCCTCGACCGCTCGCCAGACCGACTCGGCGTCGAGCGGCATGTCGAGGTGTCGGACCCCGAACGGCGAGAGGGCATCACAGACGGCGTTCACGACCGCCGGCGGTGCGGCGATGGTGCCGGCCTCGCCGATCCCCTTCACCCCGAGTCGGTTCGTCGGGCTCGGAGTCACCGTCGAACCCGTCTCGATGGAGGGCAGGTCGACGGCCTTCGGGACGGCGTAATCCTGGAGCGAGCCCGTCAGCAACGAGCCGTTCTCGTCGTAGAGCGCGTGTTCGGAGAGTGCCTGAGCGATGCCCTGTGCGACGCCGCCGTGGACCTGCCCCTCGACGATGGTGGGGTTGACGCGCGGACCGCAGTCGTCGACCGCGACGTAGCGCTCGATCGAGACCTCGCCTGTGGTTGGATCGACCGCGACGACCGCGGCGTGGGTTCCGAAGGTGTAGGCCGTCTCGTCGAGCCGGTAGAACGTCGTTTCGTCGAGTCCGGGTTCGGTTTCGCCGAGTCCGTGGCCGTAGGCGGCCTCCGCGACCGTCGCGAACGAGAGGTTCCGGTCCGGAGCCCCCGCGACGTGAAACTCGCCGTCCTCGAACGCGACGTCGTCGGCGTTGGCTTCGAGCCGGTCGGCGGCGATCCGCCGCGCCTTCGCCGTGACCGCCCGCGCGCTCTCGGCGACCGCGTTCCCGCCCACGATGGTGCTTCGGGAGCCGAAGGTCCCGGTCCCCGCTGGCACCCGTTCCGTGTCGCCCTCGACCACCTCGATGTCGTCGTAGGGCACCCCGAGCTCCGCGGCCACGATCTGTGCGTAGGTCGTCCGGTGGCCCTGTCCGTGCGAGTGGGTCCCCGCGTAGACGGTGACGCCGCCGTCCGGGTGGACGCGAACGACGCCGCTCTCGAAACCGAGACCCGTGGACTCGACGTAACACGCGACCCCGACCCCGACGTACCGACCGTCGGCACGGGGTTTCGTCTCCCGTTCACGGCGGTCGTCGTAGCCGACCTCCGTCAGCACCTCTTCGAGCGCGGTCCCGTAGTCGCCGCTGTCGTAGGTCGCCCCCACCGGGGTCTCGTAGGGAAACGCGTCGGGCGGGAGCTGGTTCTCGCGGCGAAGCGCGACCGGGTCGACGTCGAGTTCGCGGGCGGCGACGTCGACCAGCCGTTCGACGACGTAGACCGCCTCCGGCCGTCCGGCACCCCGGTAGCTGTGCACCGGCGCGGTGTTCGTGAAGACGCTGTGGGTTCGGCAGTGGATCGCCGGGATCCGGTACTGGCCCGACAGCAACCGACCGTAGCCCGTCGGGAGGACGGGCGCGCCGCCGAGGCCGTAGCCGCCGACGTTGGCGTGCGTCTCGACGCGGAGCCCCCGGATCGAACCGTTCTCGTCGAGCGCGAGCTCGGCGTGGGTTCGGTGGTCGCGGCCGTGCGCGCCGGCGGCGTAGTTCTCGCTCCGCGTCGCGGTCCACTTCACGGGTCGGTCGAGTTCGCGGGCACACCACGCCGCGACGGCCTCCCCGGGGTAGTGGTGGCCCTTGTGGCCGAACCCGCCACCGACGCGGGGCGCGACGACGCGGATCGTGCGTTCGGGGACCCCGAGGGTGGTCGCGAGGTCGCCCCGGTGGCCGTGGGGCGACTGGCTGGTCATCTCGACTCGGAATCGGCCCTCGGCGGCCTCGTAGCTCGCGAGCGCGGCCCGTGGCTCCATCGCGTTCGGGATCAGGCGGTTGTTCTCGAGGTCGAGGGCCACCGTCCGGTCCGCCTCGGCGAACGCGCGGTCGGTCGCCTCGCGGTCGCCCAGCGTCCCGCTGACGGCGACGTTGTCCGGGGCACCCTCGAAGACCGTCGGTGCGTCGTCCGCCGTGGCGTCGACCGGGTCCACGACGGCGTCGAGTCGGTCGTACTCGACGGCGACCGCCGCCGCGGCATCGGCCGCGAGCGCGGGCGTTTCGCCGACGACCGCCGCGACGGGCTGGCCCTGATACCGGACCCGGTCGCGGGCGAGCACGGGGTGGCCGGGAACGTCGACGTCGAGCTGCTCGCTCGCCAGCGGGAGGACCCCCGGTGTGTCCGAAGCCGCCACGTCCGTCCAGGTGAACACCGCGTGCACCCCCTCCCGTCGAGCCGCGGCAGCCGTCTCGATGCTCCCGATACGGGCGTGGCCGTACCGGCTCCGGACGAACGCGAGATGGGCCAGCCGGGGCGCGCTCGAATCGGCCGTGAACGTGGCCGCACCCGTGAGGAGCCCGCGGTCCTCCCGGCGGGGCGGGTCGCTTCCGGCGGACGAGCCGTCGGCTGGGTTCATACGGTGTGTCACCGATGAACGAGCAAAAGCGCACCGTTCACCCGAACCGGCCGTCGAAACCGGGACACTCGGTTCCCGTCCCCGGCCGAACCGTGAGTGACCCACCGACCTCGGTGCCGACGGCACGTCGAGGCGGTCGGGAGCGAGTGGATCGACCCCGTTCGGTCGTCGATCGACCGGCCCGGCAACCTCATCAGGTAGCCGCTCCAAGCCTGTGAAGGATAGCAATGTACTCGTTCAAATCGCCCGCGGCGTACGTTCAGGGACGGGGTGTCGTGACCGAACTCGGGGACCGCGTCGCTCCCCTCGGGTCGTCCGCCCTCGTCATCGGCGACGAGGTGGTGCTGGATATCGTCGGCGACCGGGCGCGAACCAGCCTCAACCGACGCACCACCCCCAAATCACTCGATAGAGCAATTCTCCTCCCACAAAACTAATGTAATACAACGGGTATTACTGAATATGAGCGAATCCACACGTGTCACGGAGAAGGGACAAGCAACGATCCCGAAGCACCTTCGCGAAAAATACGACTTAGAGCCCGGCGATGAGGTCGTCTGGGTAGATTCAGATGAGGGTATCGTCGTGAAGAAGCGTACCCGCACCGGTGGGCGTGGGATGCTTGTGCCCGACGATACCTCTGAAGGGAAGCGTGAGGAGATCGCCGAAGAGCTGGAGCGCCGCGTCCGCAAGCGCCGAGACCATAACTACGAGGAAGCCTGAATGTCGACGTACACCGCTGACGCCGTCTCCCTCCTCGTCTACCTGGTTGATGCGCTTCCAGAGAAGGTCGATCGAATCTTCGCCGAAGCCGAAGCGGCGAAAACGGTCATCCAGGCACCGAGCACGGCGCTCGCCGAAGTGCTGTACTCGGTCTCCCGTGACAAAGACATCCGAGGTATCACCCTCACAGGAACGCCGGAAGACGCTCGGAAGGCACTGATCGGGAACGGACCTGTCGCTGTCGCACCGGTCGACGACGCGGAGCTGGTCGAGTACGCGCAGGTGGTGGACGAGTTCAGCATCCACGACGCCCTGATCGTCAGCAGTCACCGAGCACACGACACGGACGCGATTCTCACGACAGATGGGGTCATTCGCGATGCCGGTTACGAGACGGTTTGGAACTGATATCCCAACGGACCACAGACCGTCACTCTCCTACTGAAGTCGTTCCGCGGCGGCTCGGCAGTGCCAGAAGACGGCCGTACCCGTCGTGTCGACGGCGAACGAGCACCGATCCGGCCGGAACGCTACTCGTCGACGAGCAGGAGCTTCCCGCTGAAGTCGCCCGCCTCGGCCCGTCGGTGTGCCTCGGCGACCTCGTCGAACCCGAAGCGCTCCACGATGTGGGGTTCGAGCGCGCCGTCGTCGACGAGGTCGGCGATCTCGGCGAGCTCCTCGCCGATTCGCTCCTGGCGGTCGCCGAGCAGGACGGGGAGGATCACGAGCACGACACCGAGGTCGAGCGAGTTCGCGTGCATGGGCGAGAGGTCCTGCGTGGAGCTCGATTCGGTCGTCACCACCGTCCCGTAGGGTCGGACCGCCTCGAAGGCCGTCGCGAGGTGGTCGTCGCCGACCGGGTCGAAGACGACGTCGAACCCCGCCCCGTTGGCGTGCTCCTCGACGTAGCTCCCGACGTCCGTCGTCGTGTAGTCGACGACCGCGTCGGCACCGAGCGACTCGACGAGGTCGCGTTTCTCGTCGCTGGAGGCGGTCCCCGTCACGTCGGCGTCGAGCCGGTCGGCGACCTGGACGCCGACGTGGCCGACGCCGCCGCTCGCCCCGTAGACGAGCACGTCGTCGTCGCTTCCGACGGCCGTCTTGTCGGTCAGCATCTCCCAGGCCGTGAGCGCGACGACCGGGAGCGCCGCGGCCGCTTCGAGCGATATCGCCTCCGGAGCCTGGGCGAAGGTGCCGGCGTGGCCGACGACGTACTCGGCGAGCGCGCCCTGTCGTCCCGCGCCGCCGGGCATCCCGTAGACCCTATCGCCCGCCTCGAACGTCTCGACGTCCGCCCCGACGGCGTCGACGACCCCCGAGACGTCACAGTGGAGGGTCGCGGGGAAGGTGGGTGCGAAGTCCGGGAGCGCGCCCTGGCG
The DNA here is from genome assembly GCF_009900715.1 of Halococcus salsus. Classification (NCBI taxonomy): domain Archaea; kingdom Methanobacteriati; phylum Methanobacteriota; class Halobacteria; order Halobacteriales; family Halococcaceae; genus Halococcus; species Halococcus salsus. The sequence goes on along the minus strand of NZ_JAAAJC010000004.1, from coordinate 14,583 downwards.
GATCTTGTAATCGACAGGGTTCACACTGGAGGCGGTGACTGAGACGCGGATCTCGTTCGCCTCGGGTTCGGGGACCTCGCGGGTGGTTCGGGTGAAGACGTCCGGGTCACCGTACTCCTCGATCACGTAGGCGGTCATCTCGTCGGTCATCGGGATCGCTCGGGTCGCCAGTCGGGTAGGGGCGTCGCTTCCGGGACCCACGACGAGTTCGAAATCGCTTTTTCCGCGGATCGTCTGCCGAACCCATGGAGGAAGGGACGTTGGAGTCACGACCATGTCGAGAGCGCGGCGGGTGATCGAAACGGCGGGCGCTCCGTCCGCATGAGCGGGGTCGGCGACGGCCTGCTGTCGAGCGTCGGCCGAGCGCTTGCTCAGGCGCTTCTCCGGGGTGTCCCCGGGTGGGCGGTGCGAACCGGGCTGGCGCTGGCGGTGTTGCTCGTGGCCTGGCGCGGCTCGCGGCTGCTGGTCGAGGCGCTTCGGGAGCCCGTCGCGCGCCGGGTCCACCGACGGAGCCTCAGCCTGGCGGTCGTTCGGGGTGTGCGTATCGTGGTGCTCATCCTGAGCGCGTTCGTCGCGCTCGGGGTCTACGGCGTCGGGCCGGGACGACTCGGGCTCGCGGCGGCGATACTGCTCGCCGGTGCGGGGGCCGTCCTCACGCCGTTCATCAGGGCGTTCGTCGACGGCCTCTCCGTACTGAGCGACAACGCCTACGAGATCGGGGACATGGTCGAGCTTCCCGACATCGGCCACCGTGGCTTCATCGAGCTCATCACGCTCCGGTACACCAAGATATACACGCTCGACAACACGTTTCTGGTCGTCCCGAACGAACAGGCCCAGAACCGGGACATCGTCAACCGATCGGCCGACGACCCGCGGACGTGGCTCTCGCTCGACCTGCTCGTCACCTACGAGAGCGACATCGCGCAGGCACGTGCCATCGCCGAACGAGCCGCCGAGGGCGTCGATGGTGTGGTCGCGGGCGGGCGGAACATCCGGATCGGGAGCGCCCGATACGCGAGCGCGCCGGCGTGCGTCGTCGAGTCGTTCGCCGAGAACGGCGTCGCGCTCAGGCTGTTCTACTGGGTCGAGAGCCCGTACGCGCAGCTCCCCGTTCGGTCGGCGATACTCGAAAACGTGCGAGCGGGCTTCGCGGACGCGAACGTCGAGCTCGCCTATCCACACACGCGGGCCGTCTTCGACGAGTGAGCACAGCAGTTTTTAGCCCGCCGGACCCTCGTTTCACCGATGAACTCCCGGGACACGCCGACCCAGCGCGCCAAGGACAACGCCGTCGAGATAGCGTCGACGCTCGTGGTCGGGCTCGGGCTCGCCGCGCTCTTCTTGGGGGTGGGCAACTTCTGGGTCATCTTCGCCCTCGGCTTCCTCGTGGTCGTCCCGCTCGTCGCGCTGCTGTTCGGCGACGAGGACGACCGTTCGGAGTGGTGGGACGACTGGTGGGGCGACGACGACTGGCTCGACGATTGGTGGGGGAGCTCGACGACGGACGAAGCCGAGGCGTCGACGGAGGCCGACGCGGAGCCGTCGGAGGATTCCCTCTCGATCATCCGCCGACGCTACGCTCGGGGGGAGCTGACGGACGCGCAGTTCGAGCGCAAACTCGAGCGCCTCCTCGAAACCGAGACGCTGGAGGACCTCGAAGACCGCAAGCGGGCGCGCGAACTCCTCGACGAACAGGAGTAGGTCACCGTTCGGCGTCGGTGCGGGATCCGGGCCCTCACGGCCGGCGGTGTGGGCGGTTCACCTAGTTCAGGAGTCCGTTCAGAACGATGCCGGCGAAGAAGAGGAGCACCACCTCGTTGACGACCCAGGAGTTCGTGTTCATCCAGTCGCGAACCGTCGGAAGAACGGTCTTCGCGCGCTCGCCGAGCATGGCCACGGCGAGCGACGGGAGTGCCAGCAGCAGTAACGTCGCCAGGACGAACGGGACCGCGTCCGTCAGCGGCAGCCCCTGGGTAGCGAGGTAGGAGCCGACGGTGACGGACGTGATGACGTCGGTGGGAAAGAAGCCGAGCAGCAGGAACCCCAGTCGGAGCGAGAACCGCGGGGTCGCGCGTTCGAGTCGTCCCATCCACTTCGGGGGCTCCGATCGCTCGCGCTGCAGGTACGTGGAGACCATGGCGGCCAGGATGACGACCAGGATCAGCACGTGGAGCACCGGGCGCGACCGGCCCGTCCCGACGGCACCGAAGCCGAGCAGGAACGCGAGGCTGACGACGAGCGATACCGACGCCGCCGCGCCAGCGACGAAGGCGAGCGAGTTGCGTCGCCACTCCCTGCTCGTGGCGAGGAAGACGACACTCAGGATCTGCGGGCCGGAGACCATCACGACCGCGAGTGGAAGCACGGTCAGAAAGCTCACGACCGCCCCCTCCCGCCGACCGGTTCCCGGTCTTCGTCCGCGGTCATCGCTGGTCGTGTCGCGTGGTCACCGACGAGTCGTCCGGATCCATCGGCCGCTCAGCCACCGCGGGGCGTGGCCCCGATCGATCGGGTCTCGCGAGCCACCCGGCGGGACCCCATCGCGAGCATGACCATCGCGCTGCCGGCCGCGAGCAGCCTGATGCCGAAGACGAGGCCGATCACCCAGAGCGCGGTCGACGGCCAGCCGAGCCAGACCACGGCTCCGGCGGCGACGCCGACGAGCCCGCTCGCGAACATCCAGCCCCACCCATCCGCCGGGCGGAGTCGGAGCCCCAGCACGACCCCGACGACGCCCTCGACGACGAAGAACGCCGCCAGGACGAGCGTGAGGGTCAACAGCCCCACGACTGGGTTCACGAACAGCGCCACGCCGCCGACGACGTAGAGCACCGCGAGCAGGGCTTCCCAGACGAACCCCCGCCAGCCCCGTGCGGAGACGGCGTGAACCCCGTGACCCACCCCGCCGACGACGAGCAGTGCGCCGAGTAGCACCGATAGCGCGACGCCGGTGATGAACGGTGAAACGATCGCGATCAGGCCGAGCACTGCGATGAGCGTCCCGACACCTGCGAGCACACGCCAGCTCGCCGCGAGCGGCGTGTCTTCCCGACTGGATTCGATGTTCGAACTCATTGTTCTCCCTCCCGTAAGGGGAGGTCGGCAACCAGCATAAGATATATTGCATATTTTATGATAACTCGACAATAGGATCGTAGTCTGTCATTCGAGCGGCGGGTCGCGGTTTTCGTCGGTTATCCGGGTGAGACGGGCCACAGAGGATGATAGTTCCGACCTGCAACGGCGACGTTCGCCGGGAGACGACCGTCGTCGGTCGCGATAGCCGTCCCGTGGCGCTGGGCGAGCACCGAGCCACCGATGTCCAGTCGAGCCGCCGAGCGGCCTACCGGTCCGCGTCGTCGAGCAGGTGGTCCGCGAGTCGGGTGAAGCGGTCGACCATCCGGCTGGCGGTCGAGGGCTGGACGGTTCGCAGGAGCGCTGCGGTTTCGTCGGGTCGGGTGAGCACCAGCGTGACGCGGTTTCGCTCGTCGCGGTCCTTGCGGACGACGTCCTGTTCGGCGAGGTGGTCGAGGTGCCACTCGAGCGTGCTCCGGGCCACGTTGAGGACGTCGGCGAGTGCACCGGGCGACATCGGGCCTCGGTCGTGGAGAGCGGCGACGACGTCGCCGGCGGTCTCGCGGCGTACCAGCGAGAGCGCCCCGCGCTCCCAGTCGTCGACCTCGGGCGCGAAGTAGTGGGTTCGGCCGTAGCGCTGTTCGTCGACCACCGAGTCGGTCGCGATGAGGCGTTTGAGGTGGTACTGGACCTGGCCCGGGGCGAGGTCGAGCGTTCGGACGAGTTCGTTGAAATGGATGCCGGGCGTGGCCCGCACACAGCGGGCGACGCGGCGTCTGGTTCCGTTCATATGGTGTCCTCGTCGGAGCGTGGGTTCGCGGTCCGGGCGAAGTAGACTGCGGCCAGGAGCAGGACCGCCATCACCCCGTCGGAGGCGTGTTCGATCAGGTGGTGGAGGTGCATGCTCAGCATCCCTTCGAGTGCGAGCCCCCCGACCAGCGTTCGCACCAGCAGCGTCGCGAGCGCCAGCGTTATCAGCAGGTACGACCGCGAGCGTCGCTGGGAGAGCGCCGCCACGCCGAGCCCCACGATGGCCACCGAGGAGATACCCGCGACCACCAGCACGCTGGGGAGGGCGAACGTTCCGACCCCCGGCCACTCGGCGACGGCGAAACGGGCGAGGTGGAGGGCGGGCGTCATCGCTCGCGCCCCGCCGGCCGTCGGTCGGTTCGGCCACGAGCCGGCGTTTCGACCCACGGATCGGGCGAAGCGGCGGTGCGGCGGGACCGGCGGCAGTGCATCGATCGAGAATACGCGCTCGGGCGAATAACGATTCTGGTGTGCCTATCGAATCGTCACGAGACGACGGGTCGCGAGACGATCCAGAGCGAGAGGACGGTGTAGCCGACCATCAGCACCACGAGCGGGAGGTGGGTCCGGCGAGCCGCCGCGAGGTTCGTCGAGCGCTCGACGGCGACGGCGTGGGCGGCCACGACCGCGATAACGTGGCCGACGACGATCAGGAGCACCTGCGACCCCCAGAACGCCGGGAGCGAGAGCCAGCCGAGGACCGTCACGGGGTCCGCCGGTGCGATCGTGACCGACCACGCGAGCGCGGCGAGCACGCCGAGGCGTTCGGCGACGAGCGGGTAGTAGTGGGCGACCTCGTAGGCCGCCGCGATCGGGAGGACCGTCGGCGCGAACGCCAGCGCCGTCTCCCGCCAGGCTGACTCCCGGGCGCTCAGTTGCGCCATCATAATACTCACGACGACGAACGCGACGAGGAATCCACCCAGCCCAACGACGTAGATCAGGACGCTGGTGGTCGGTCCGGTATCGAGGAAATCGCGTAACCCGAAGAGGAGGTTCTGGTACTCCGGCGTGCTCGTGAAGCCGTCGAAGCTCACGGTGTAGACCGTCCCCACGACGAACGCCACGAGGCTGAGGTCCGCGACCGCGTCCGTACAGCCCGTCCACGGCGGGCGGAGTCGGAGTCGGTAGCCACCTCGGGCTTCGACGAACGTCACTGGGGAGACCCGGCCGAACAGCCGATAGAGCACCGCCAGTCCGTCGGCGCGCTCGAACCACTCCTCGCCGAAGACGACCCCGCCGAGGATCATGGCCGCGGCGTAGCCCGCGACGACGACCGCGGTCGACGCCGGCGAGCGCGGGACCACCGTCAGGTTCTCGAGGACGCCGATGCCGACGACGAAGACGACGACCGCCGGCCACGACGCGAGCCACGACGGATACGTGTCGACCAGCCGGATCGCTCGGCCTTCGAGGCGGACCAGCGCGTCGTAGACCGCACGCCAGGGCGAGAGCACCCGCCACGGACTCCCGAAGAGAACGGAGAACAGCCCCAGCCCCGCGATCCAGACCGACCAGACGAACACCGTCGAGAAGTTCTCGGCCTCGATCTGCGGGCCGACGAGACCGTGCCCGATCGTGACGAGGAAGCCGGCGAAGAAGACGGCCTTCGCGCCGTAGCGGAGCGCGGTCGCGACGCGATGTGGTATCGCTAGCGGCGTGCGCCAGGTTCGACCGCCCGTCGCGTCGCCGGTTCGGCCGACCCAGAGGGCGGTGATGGCGACCGTGACGCCCGCACCGCCGAACAGGAACCTCAGCGGAATGGGCGCGGCGAACCGCGAACCCTGGATCTGGTGGGCGCTCGCGGTCCCGACCGCGGCGACGAGCAGGGAGAGCAGAACGGCGGCTGCCCGACGCGGTCTCATACCGCGGCTTCGGCGACGGACACAAAAAGGTAACTGATCTGGTGTATTGGTCCGATCCTCGAATCCGGGCGGCCAAGCCGAGCGCTTATGATCGACTGCTGATACTCCCGACCAATGCGTCCCCGGACCGCGCTGGTGGTGGCCGTCGTTCTGGTCGGGCTGGTCGGTGCGGCGGTCGTCGGACTGACCGACACCGGCGACCCCACCGGCCGGAGCGCCGACAACGGAACCCTCTCCGAGCGGTGGGTGAGCACCCCACCGGCGGTCCTCGAATCCAATCACCACACACCGGCGGCGGCGTTCGTCGACGGCGAGTCGTTCGTCGTGGTGCCGATCAACAGCCGGCGGGGGACGACGTGTCGACTGACCACGCTCGACGGCGACGGCACCGAGCGCTGGAACCGAACCATCGCCGCCGAGGAGTGTACGATCCACTCGATTTCGGACCCGACGATCGCCGACTTCGACGGCGACGGCGAGACGGAAGTGATCGCCGCGACGAGCGCCGAGGAGGTCGTCGCCTACGACCTCCGAAACGGGAGCGTCGAGTTCCGTCGCGACCTCTCGTCGTACGGCTACTCGAAACCCCTCGTCGGCGACCTCCTCCCGGGAGCGGGCAACGAGACGGTCGTCGTCGACCTCGGTGGCGGCGTGTTCACGTTCGCGGACGACGGCAGCATCGCGTGGCAGCGGTCGTTCGGCGACGCCCGCGTCCGCCAGCCAGTGATCGCCGACGTCGACGGCGACGGCGATCCGGAGATCGCCATCGGACAGCTCGGCGGTGAGGCGATCGTCCTCGAACGAGATGGGAGTGTGGCGTGGCGGCAAGCGATCCCGAACGCGAGCGCCACGAAGTGGATGACGACCGGGCAGGCCGACGACGACGCCCCGCTCGAACTCACCTTCGCGACCTTCTTCGGTGAGGTGGTCACGCTCGACGGCGCGAACGGGTCGGTCGAGTGGCGGCGGAATTTCAGTGCGCAGGGGGCGTCGGTCCGTGTGATGGGCGACGGCGATGGCGACGGTCGAACGGAGGTCTACGTGGTCGCGCGGGACGGCGTGCTCCGGAGCCTCGACGCCGCGAACGGGAGCCTCGACTGGCGAACCAGACTCACGGCCGAGACGGACGCGCGGGTGATGCCGCCGCCGAGCCTCGGCGACCTCGACGGCGACGGCGACCCCGAACTCGTCGCTGTGACCGCCGCCGGCCGCGTCCTCGTGATCGACCCGGCGAACGGCGAGACGGTCGACTCCTACGAGCGTGACGTCCCGATCAACACCTTCCCGCGGGTGGCTGACTTTGACGGCGACGGCGACGACGAGATATTCGTGATCTACGACGACGCCCGGGTGGTCGCGCTCTCGTACGACTCGTAGTACGGGTCTCGAATCGGGGGGACCAACGCGAGACCTTATTCGGGCACGAGGACAGGAGCGGGTATGCAGGTGCGGACCGGGCTGGTCGTGGCCGTCGTCGTCGCCGCGCTCGCCGGGGCGGCGGTGGTCGGCTACGATACGGTTACGGCGTCCGGTGGGACGCTCACCGAGGAGTGGGTGAGCGACACCCCGCGGCCGAACCAGGTCAACCACCACTCCGTGGCCGCGGTCCGGACCAACAATCGGACGATAATCGCCGCCCCAGTGAGTTCGGTCGGCGGTTCGTCCGGTGCGAAGTGCGCGCTCGTCATGCTCGATGGTACTGGGACGGTCGAGTGGGAGCGGACCATCCGGAACCGGTCGTGTGCCACTCACGGTATCGGCGACCCGACGATCGCGGATCTCGACGGCGACGGTGAACCGGACGTGCTCGTTCCCACGACCGAGAACGTGCTCTACGGCTACGACGTGAACGATGGGACCGAAACCCTCCGCTTCGACCTCACCTCGTTCGGCTACAGCGCGCCCGCGGTCCTCGCCGAACCGGCCCGTAGAGCGGTCGTCGCGGACTTCAACGGCTCGGTGTTCGCGGTGCGGCCGAACGGAACCGTCGCGTGGCGGGACCGGGTCGCGGCCGGCGTGACCGCCGACACGAGGAGGGCGGACTTCGACGGTGACGGCGGTCCGGAGGTCGCCGTCAGCGCGCCGGGGAACGTCACGCTCTACGAACCGAACGGGAGCGTCGTCTGGGAGCGCTCGGTCTACGCCGCCTTCGCGGCGAGCGGGTCGGTCGACGGGGCGCAGACGCTGTTCGTCGCCACCGGAGACGGTGTGGCGGCGCTCGACGGGGCGACCGGGGCGACGGAGTGGCGCTGGAACACCTCGAACAACCGACCCGCGATCCACGCGCTCGGCGACGGCGACGGGGACGGGTCGAAAGAACTCTACGTCACGACCGGCGACGGCAACCTCGACGCGCTCTCGGCGCGGACCGGCGAGGTCGAGTGGCACGCGGGTCTCTCGACGGAGGATTCGGTCACCCCGCCGCCGGCACTCGGGGACCTCGACGGCGACGGTGAGTCGGAACTCGTGACCGTGACGAACGGCGGGGCCGTCTCGGTCCGTGACCCGGCGAACGGGAACCGCCTCGCGTCCTACGAACGCGACGTCGCCGTCTGGACGCATCCGACGCTCGTCGACCTCGATGGTGATGGGACCGACGAGGTCCTCGTGATGTACGGCGACGGGCGGGTCGTCGCGCTCTCGTACGACTCGTCGCGTGGCCGTCCGGCGGCCGCTATCGAGACGTGAACCACATGGCTTAGCACCTGCCCCGTCGTGCACCGAACGGAATGCGGAGGAGGACTACGGTCGTGCTCGTCGTCGTGGCGATAGCGCTCGGTGGCGTCGTGGCGTACGGCGTCACGATAGGGACGGGCGGGGGCGAACTCCGGACGCTGTGGGTCAGCGACACCGAGCGACCCGTGCTGGGCAACCACCACGCACCGACGGCGGGACGGGTCGACGGCCACCCGGTCGTCTACGCCCCCATCAGTGGGAACTACAGCTCGGCGCAATGTGCGCTCGTCGCGCTCAACGCGACGACGGGCGCGAGGCTCTGGAACTACCAGGTGCCCGCGACGAACTGTACGATTCACTCGGTCGCCGACCCCGCGATCGCCGACCTGGACGGGGACGGGACCGAGGAAGTGCTTGCCGAGACGACCGAGAACCTGATACACGGGTTCGATGCGCTCACCGGTCGCCAACGCTTCAGCTATCCCCTCGCGTCCTACGGCTACACCCAGCCTATCGTGGCGGACTTCACTGGCGACGAGGACGAGGAGGTCATCGGTGTCGACACGAGCGGAACGGTCGTCGTACGAGACGCGAACGGGACGACGGTGTGGCGACGCACCGTTCCCGGCTACGTCAACGCCCAGCCGGCGCTCGCCGACTTCACGGGCGATGGCACCCGTGAGCTCGCGGTCGGGTTCGGTGCCAAGGCGCTGGTCGTCTTCGAGCCCGACGGCACGGTCGCCTGGCGTCGGTCCCCGCCGTCGGACGGAACCATCACGTGGATGGTCACCGGGCAGACCGACGCGGACCCGGCGGTCGAGGTCGTCGTCGGAACGGTGACGGGACAGGTGGTCACCGTCGACGGACGCACCGGTCGTGTCGAGTGGCAGCGAGACCTCGGCGACTTCGCGGCGGTTCACGCGTTCGGGGACGGGGACGACGACGGCCGACCGGAGGTGTACGCGGTCGCACGCGACGGCAAGCTCCGGAGCCTCGACGCGGCCACCGGCGCGACCGAGTGGACCACGACGCTCGATACCGGGGACATCCAGGTCGTACCACCGCCGAGCATGGGCGACGTCGATGGCGACGGAAACCCGGAGCTCGTCGCGGTGACGAACGGCGGGGCCGTCTCGGTCGTCGACCCGGCGGACGGTTCGGTGCGCGGGACCTACGAGCGGAACGTCCCGATCTGGGAACACCCTCGGATCGCGGACACCGACGGCGACGGAGTCGACGAGATCTACGTGATGTACGGCGACGGCCGCGTCGTCGCGCTCTCGGCAGCCGGTCGATGACGGTGCCCCTCGCCCGAGCCGAGTCGGGCGATCGTCGACGGAGTCGGTGGTGCGGTCCTGTGGTGTCCGTCGCGTTCCGGAAGGGTTGAACCCCGTCACGACGTCGGGTCGAGCAGTGTCCAAGGCCAGGCTCTTCACGTCGTTGTGCTCGATGGCGTTCCTGGTCAATCTGGTTCGCGTCGTCTACGCGCCGCTGGTCGAACCGCTCCAGCAGGCCTTCGCGATCGGGCCCGGAACCGTCGGGCTGGTCGTGACCCTCGTCTGGGCCGGGAGCGCGCTGCCGCGGATCCCCGTCGGCTACCTCCTGACGGTCCTGCCGCGCCACCACGTCGTGCTGCTCTCGGGCGCGATGCTGACCGGCGCGTCGGTCGTCGCGGCGCTCGCGAACTCCGTTCTCACCCTCGGGGCCGGGGCCTTCCTGCTGGGGACGGCGACGGGCGCGTACTTCGTTGCCGCGAACCCACTGCTCAGCGAACTCTACGTCAGCGAGGTCGGCCGCCGGCTCGGGATCCACGGCACCGCGAGCCAGGTCGCGGCGGTGCTCGCCGCGCCGCTCGTCACGCTCGCGCTGACGGTCTCCTGGCGCGTGGTCTTCGTCGCGGTCGCGGTCGTGGCGCTCGTCACGACCGCCGTCTTCTATCGGGTCGCGAAACGCGTCGAGTTCCCGGCGGCCAGCGGCGTCGATCGGAACTTCCGGGGGGCGGTCGTCGCCGAGTGGCGACTGATCGTCGTCGGGGTCGTGACGTTCGGGGCGGCGAGCTTCGTCTGGCAGGGGCTGTTCAACTTCTATCCGTCGTACCTCGAAACCGCCCGCGGCTTCTCGCCCGGCTTCTCGCGCACCCTCCTCACCGTGATGTTCGCCGCCGGCGTGCCCGCCTTCTGGCTCAGCGGCACCATCGTCGACCGGGTGCGCGTCGCGCCGTACATCCTCGGGGTGATCGTCGCCTTCGTCGGCTGTCTACTCCTCCTCACGGTCACGAACGGGCTCGCGGGGATCGTCGTGCTGAGCGCCGTCATCGGCTACGTGATCCACAGCATGTTCCCGGCGGCGGACGCCTTCCTGCTCTCCGCGCTCCCCGATGAACACCGCGGCGGGGCCTACGCCACGTTCAGCGGCGGGATGATGTTCAGCCAGGCGCTCGGGAGCTGGTTCGTCGGCGAGGTCGTCGAACTCGGGATCGGCTACGATGCCGTCTTCCAGGGACTCGCAGTCGTTCTCGCGGGCGTCGTCGTCGGTCTCGCCCTGCTCGGCGCGACTGGCCGATTGCCGGCGGTGACGGAGGCGTAGCGCCGGGTCGTTCCGGAGCGGAGGGCTACTCGGTCGAGGTGGGACCGCTCTCGACCTCGACCGTGACCGCGTTCGGCTCGAAGGCGTTCGCCGCGAACCCGCCCTGGTTCCACGGGTACGCGTCGTCGTCGAGCGCGTCCCGCCACTCTTCCGGACCGCTGATCCGTGCGGGTTGGCGGCGGCCGCGCTCGTCGGTCGCGCGCGAACAGAGCGTGTGCCGGCCGGCGTCGGCGGGCCAGTCGTACCGGAACAGCCGCCACGCGCCCGCGTAGTCGGGCCCGAACAGCTCCGCGTCCGCCCAGGTCTCGCCGCCGTCGGTCGACAGCTCCACGCGCTCGACGCGGTCGTCGCCGGCCCACGCCACCCCGCGAACCTCGACCGTGCCGTCGTCCCGAGGCGTGACGGGAGCCTCGCCGTCCGGGAGGCCGATGACGGACATCACGTTGGTGTCGAACGTGTAGGGGTGGTCGACCGCGCCCTCGATCTGCTCCCACGTGTCGGTCGTCTCGACGGTGTCGTTGACGGCGGGATCGGCGCCCTCGGGATGGATCCGGTAGGAGACCTGCTGCCAGAAATCGTGTTTCCCCGGCCGGTCGAGCGAGTCCTCGTGGACCATCGTCTCCATCACCCGGAGCTCGTCGACCCACTTCACGTTGTTGACGCCGTACCAGCCCGGAACGATCAGCCGAACCGGGAAGCCGTGTTCGCGCGGGAGGGGCTGGCCGTTCATTTCGGTGGCGAGGAGACAGTCGTCGAGCGCCTTCGAGAGCGGGATCGACCGGGCGAAGATGTCCTCGGCGTCGGACGGGTCGCCCCCGACGGCGGTCAGCCAGCGACCGTCGGCCGCGTCGATGCCGTGGTCGCGGAGCACCGAACTCACTGGGACCCCGGTCCAGACCGCGGTCCCCGCGGCCTCGAACCCCCACTGGACGCTTCCCGTTTCGGGGTCGTGCTGGCCACGACCGTTGCCGGCACACTCCATCGTGTGGGCGACCGCCACCGTCGGATAGTCCCGGAGGTCGGCCATCGTGAGGCTCCCCTCGGCGTCGCCCGTGAGCGCGACGGTCCACGAATCGGCGTCGGCCGCCGGGATATCGTTTCGGTGACAGACGAAGTGGGCCCCGATGGGCGTGAGCCAGTCCGCGAAGGTTCGCCTGTGGGCCGCCCCCACGACGGTGTACTTGTCGGCCTCGTCGCGCGTCGGCGTCACGGCACCCTTCGCCTCGACGATCCGTTCGATCTCCTCGTGACGGCGTTCCCGTGGGCTCTCGATAGCCATTGTGAGGCGACTTCGGGGCTCGGCCAGTTATAGATTGGCCGTGGTCACGGGCGGTGGTCGTAGCCCGCGAGGAAGGCGAGGTAGTTCAGCGCGAGGAGGATGACGAACGCGTGGCGTTTCGCCCCGCTCGACAGTCCGGTCGCGAACAGCGGGAGATAGATGCAGGGGAGCACGATCGCCGACCAGAACGCGAGGGTTCGGACCGGCGAGAGACGACTGCTGTGCCGATATCGTTCGAGGAACCGGCCGAGGATCTCCTCCCGACGGTCGGCCATCCCGACGAGTTTCGCGTACGCCCGCGACAGGGAGCGCTCGGTGGATCCCTGCTCGCCCTCCTCCCCGTCGGCGAGAACCCGTTCCGACATTGGTCGCGTATCGGGCCGACGGTAGTTGAGCCTAGACTCCCGAATCTATCGAGTGGTATAGAGACGCGGGCGTCGAATCAGTAGGATGGACGCTTCGACGTCTCGTGCGCCCCTCTCGTAGCCGACCCCGTCGCCCGACTATCGGTTCGTGACGTCGCCGGGCGCGACCTCCTCGTCGTTGAAGTAGAGCGCGGCGTCCCCGTCGATGTCGAACGCAGAGACCGTCCCCGAGATCGAGTAGCTGTCCCGGCCGCCGCCACCGACCTGGCCCGAGACGGTGTTTCCGGAGATGGTGTCGTTGTCGTCCACGGTCGCGCCGTTCGTCGTGGTCTTCCCGACGTCGCCGTCGACGGTGAACTCGTAGGTGGATCGCCCACCCTGGCTCGAAACCGTGAGGGTGTTGTCGGGGAGCGAGTCCGGGTCGACCTCCTCGCTGTTGAGGTAGACCGACGCGTCGCCGTCCTGGCTGAAGGCGGTGATCTCGCCGGAGAAGCCGTAACTGTCCCGGCCGCCGCCGTCGACCTGCCCCGTCGCGTGGGCACCCGAGAGGTCGTCGTTGTCGTCCACGGTCGCATTCATCGCGTCGCTCTTGCCGAGCGCGACGCTCGCCGCGAGACGGTACGAACTCGGGCCCCCGTCGCTCGCGATCGTGATGGTGTTGTTCGAGAACTGGCCGGCCTCCATCTCCCGGTCGTTGAGGTAGACCAGCGCGTCGCCGTCCATCTCGAACGAGACGATCCCACCCGAGATCGAGTAGCTGTCACGACCGCCACCGCCGACCTGCCCGGTGACGGTCTTCCCGTCGACGACGTCGTTGTCGTCCACGGTCGCGCCGTTCGTCGTGGTTCGCTCGACGTCGTCGCCGACCGTGAACCGATACGACGTCGACCCGCCGACGCTCGTGATCGAGAGCGTCTCGGTCGGGAGGTCGTCGGGGTCGACCTCCTCGCCGTTCCGGTAGACCGTCGCGTTCCCATCGAGGTCGAAACCGGTGATCTCGCCGGAGAAACCGTAACTGTCCCGCCCGCCGCCGTCGACCTGGCCCGTCGCGTGGGAGCCCGAGAGGTCGTCGTTGTCGTCGACGGTCGCGTTCATCGCGTCGCTCTTGCCGAGCGCGACGCTCACCGCGAGACGGTACGAACTCGGGCCCCCGTCGCTCGCGATCGTGATGGTGTTGTCCGGCAGCTGGTCGGCGGTTATCTCCTGGCCGTTGAGCGTGAGCGCCGCGTCGCCGTCCATCTCGAACGCGAGGATGCCGCCGTCGAACGTGTACGAGTCGATGCCGCCGTCGCCCACCTGTCCCATGGCCGTGTTCCGCGAAACGTCGTCCGTGTCGTCGATCGTCGCGCCGTTGTCGGTGCTCGGTTCGAGGTTGTCGCCGACGGTGAGCAGATACGACGCCCCGCCGTCCCCCGGTGCCTCGATCGTCAGCTCGCCGGAGGAACTCCAGCGGAGCCCGGGTTCCGACCCCGTCCCGCCGGCGTCGTCGCTGGAGTCCGTGTCGTCCGAACCCGTCCCCTCCGAGGGCGCATCGACCGATGAGATGTCCTCGACGGTGAAGTCGTCGACGCCCGGCGAGTTCTCCCGTGTGACCGGGGTCCCGGTGACGTCGAAGACCGTGTCGCTGATGGCCGTATCAGGCGAGTCGACGAGGACGACCCCGTCGCGGTTCCCTCCCTCCTGTTTGAAACGACAGCCATCGACGACGGAATCCGGGCGGCCGACGAGCCTGATCGCCTCGTTGCCGCCGGCATCGCCGGTGATGCTCACGTCCTCGAAGACGGCCGAGTGGGGCTCGGCCGGCGGTTCGTACGCGCCGCCGTCGGGCTCCTTGCCCAGTACGGCCCGAACCCCGTCGGGGTCGACCCCGATACGCGTGTTCCGTACCTCGAAGTGACCCGCCGTCGACTCCGCGACGATGGCA